>JAISFQ010000153.1 GCA_031263495.1 Candidatus Nutricula glyptotermitis | reverse complement strand
GCAAAGTATCATAAGGAAATTGATATCAAAAATTGTTCCGAAAAAAAGTACGGAAAATAGTCCGCAGACCCGATTCCGCATCACGCTACACTTCGTTTCGCCGTGCGGAATTCTGAGGTAGGAGTATGAGCGATAGCGAATGCGATGCGGGATCTGTGATTACTGAGAATAAACGTGCAGCGAGAGGTGGAACTTTTAGGGAAAATCGTGACTTTTGGGGAATACTGGAACTTTTGGGGAATATGTGCTATACTTAATATGTGATAGAGAGAAAGTTGGAGAACATTATCCGTCGCAGGCTTGGAACAGACATGGCGATTATGGTGTTTGGTGCACGTCAGACAGGTAAAACGACGTTGCTTGAGACAGTGTTTGAGTACATTGACGATGTGTTATGGTTTAACGCAGATGATTCGGAGGACTTGCAGAGGCTGAATGCCCTGTTTGATGACCCTGAATACTTTTTGGATGGCATCCGCTACTTGGTGATTGATGAAGCGCAAGCGATCGAGAATGTTGGTAGAAAACTTAAAGTTTTGCATGATAAATATAAGCACCGACTGCAAATAATCGCCACAGGGTCTAGCAGTTTCGACCTAGCAAACAAGGTAAATGAGCCGATGACTGGCAGGAAGTGGGAGTATCATATGCACCCATTAACTTTTAGCGAAATGTGCGACCATCACGGTGCAGAGACCGAAAAGTCGCTGTTGAAAAGGCGTTTGCTGTATGGCTATTATCCAAACGTAGTCACGCATGTGGGCGACGAGAGAGAAGTGCTTGCTGGTTTGTCGAACTCTACGCTGTATAAAGACGTGCTTAAGTTCTCGGAAATTCGCCATGCAGATAAAATTGCTGACCTGCTAAAAGCGCTCGCGCATCAGATTGGACGCCTCGTCGATTATGCTGAACTTGCGACACTTCTTGACCTTGACCAGAAAACAGTACGTAAGTATATTCGTATACTTGAGCAGGCATTTATCATATTTAAGCTGAAACCATACAGTCGCAACGCACGAAATGAAATCAAATCCAAGCACAAAATCTACTTTTATGACTTAGGGATACGCAATGCGCTTATCGGCGATTGGCGGAGCATTAATGAAAGAGATGACGCTGGACATATGTTCGAAAATTACGTTATCGCTGAACTAAAAAAGACGCAGAAGTGGGAGAATTATTACTTTTGGCGCGACAAAAAGCAACAAGAAATCGACCTCATACAAGAAGTTAGTGGTGCTGTCAATGCGTACGAAATCAAACTAAGTCCAAAAGCAAAGGCAAAAATACCAAGCAGTTTCATCATGCGATATGCGCCTAAAACTGCTAAAATTGTCAACTCTTCAAACTTTGACGAACTTATGGCATTTTCAAGCGCGAATACTTTGTTTTAAGTCCCGCATCGGAGTGTAAGGTTTAGAGATAGGTGGAACTTTTAGGGAAAATCGTGACTTTTAGGGAATAACGGAACTTTTAGGGATTACTGCATTCAAGAGCTGTAAGTTTATTCACGCAATCACTGATCCCGCATCGCATTCGCTTGCTAGATGACAAGGTACTTCTTTCACAACTCCACCTCAGAACCCCGCACTACTCCAGCTCAGAACTTCGCATTACTCCCACTCAGAACCCCGCACTCCGATGCGGGGTCTTAATTAAAGTATTGCGTAGCAATGCGATTAAATCGTATTCGCGTTGCGAATACTCTATTTTAAGATTCCGCATCACGCTGCACTTCGTTTCGCGGTGCTAAATTCAGAGTAGAAGTACTGCGTGGCATTAAGAGTACCGCTCGCTACGTACAAAAAAGAGTTCGCTTCGCTCACACTAGTTTTAAGATTCCGCATCACGTTACGCCCCTTGGGCTCCACTGTGCGGAATTCTGAGGTGGAGTATGAGCGCGATAGCGCGAATTCCGATTCCTAATTATTAATTATTAACTATTAACTATTAACTAACCTCATTACTCCTTACTCATTACTCCTTACTCATTAACTAAGCGTAGCGTCTAGCCTGAACTCCGATGTGGAGATACTAATAGCATATCTGCAAACATCATGATCCCTGCCGCGGCGTAAGGCACTAACACGAACTCATAGGGAATTAAATACCTTGCATTGCCTGCAAAAAAGAGCGTTTGAAAAAGCACACCGCCAATAAATACGAGTGCTGGCAACACTTGAACCAGAGTTAACTTTTTCCTGTTTATTGCAAGATACAAAAGCGCAAAAAGAAGTGTAAGTTTTTTTGCTGCGCCCATTATGTATTCTAAAACAAATATCGGCGGTTCAGTGTGAAGTGCCTTCCTAATCTCAGATTGCGCCTCTTTATATTCATCTGATTGCTCATTGTATAGCATATAATACTCAGTTAACATCTTATTTGTAGGGTCGTTCCATAAAATAAGCGATTTTGCTGCTATGTTTGTGATTAAACTGCCAGGATTCGTTATGTAGTCAAAAATCATTTCCTTAAAGTCATTGTTAATTATCTCTTGATGCCTTGCGTTATACTCTTTACGCGTTTCGGGAGTGACTGGCGCATTTCCATACAGTTCGACTTCCCGTTCCGTGACAGCATCAGAATAACTCCACCAGTAATGCCCTGTAAGTCGCATGTTTACATCCCCTTTTCTATACTTATAGTCCATCGGTGCGTCATATATCACAAACTCGCCTTGCGGTGAGTGTACAAAAATGTCTTCTGTTTCATAACTCATAGTGTTGCGCGTCAATTCCATAACTCCTCCTGCTCCCATGCTTGCAATCAAAAATGCGCAAACAGGCAAGGCGAAAAGTTTAGCGACTTTTATGTTCTTATCTTTAACTGCAGTTTGCACTGCTTTTCCGAGAATGATTAACGCACACGCGATAAAAATTATTAACGCATTATATTTTACAACCGAATCAAGAAACGCAAACACTAGTAACTTAATTAAATCCTTGACGGCGAATTTTTCGCACAACTTTATTGTATAAAAAACAACGCATAGCGTCAACACATAGAATAACAAATCGGAATATGCCCATGTCGTACGCATAATTGGGCAGTAAGAGAAAAACATAACTATCAATGAAATAGTGCGCACTTTTTCTGGTTTGAACAGTTGCTTTGTAATTTTATAGAGCATAATGTATGCGAAAGTTGCAGCAATTATATTGAGGACATAATAGCCCATGATGCATTGTTCACCGAGAAATAAGTACAGAATTGACCAAATGTAATATAAGCCAATATTTTGTGGATTCTCTAAAAACCAATTGGCTAACTTACCTGTCTCCATCGTCGTTTTAAACCCATAATAAGTCGCGTTTGCATCGCTATTAAGTGGAACTTCTGCAACATAAAGGTAACAAATGGACGCGATTGCCACAAAAAAGATCAAAACCACGAATAACTTATCATTTACCTTTCCAAGTGCACTTTCCAAACCGCTCTGCTCCCCACTTTCTATACTTTTATTCGCCGCACGAACCACAAGAATATACACGCAGATTATGAACGCTAGGAGCAACATAAAAGTTAAAATGGGCAATATCAAATCCCAAAAATACGAGTTCAGAGATAAGTACTCCTTATAGCCGTCACCAAAAAATAATGACAGAAAATCGCAAACAAAAGGTAGCACTGTCGTTCCATCAGGATAGCCAAGAGTAAAATGGTGCGTTGAAATCACATTCAGAAAAAGTGCACCTCCCGCCATAAAAACAGTTAAGCACACTGTTGCGGACTTAAAGAAAGAAAGTAGTGTCAAGAAAAATAGCCGTTTTGGTTTCGGCACTATTTCGCTGTCCACTGCTTCGGTTATCGGCAGTTCATGCAAGTCTTTGTCCGATTCTGTTTCTCTTTTCGTTTCTACATCTACCGCCTTTCTCCAATCTCAGGGAACAGCGCATCCACTACTCGTTTTGCTGCGAATCCATCTTCTAGCGGAGTATACTTATTGAAGAATGCGTCCTGCTCTGCTCTATATTCTGGCGTGCTACTCCATTGGTCTGAGGTTAGTACGGAATGCACTAAATCATCCTGCTCTTTGATAATCGGACCGACAGATGCGTCCTCAAAAGGCATGAGGAATGCTCTTCCATCCTGATAGCGGTCAATATCTGGAACGTAATTTATTATAGGTTTTTTGGTCAGAGAATAGTCAAATCGCGCAGAGGAGTAGTCGCCAATCATCATGTCAGAAGCGATAATTAAGTCATTTATGTTTGGGTGCGTCGAAACGTCGATTATGCGAGCAGCACTTTTCTCTTTTTCGTTTTGCTTTTTAGCCACTGTGTTATGATGCTCACGGTTTAATATTACGTATTCATCGCCCAAATCTTCTGCGAATTTATGCAAGTCCAGAGCAGCATACTTTTCTGCTTTGAAAACTTCTACGCGCTTGTAGTCTCTCCATGTCGGAACATATAAAACTGCCTTTTTGCCATCTAAAATTCCATACGCTTTCCTGATTCGCTCGCGGACTTCGGAAACTTCATCTGCGTGAAAAAATATGTCGTTTCTGGGGTAACCGACTTCTAGTATTTTACCGTCATAATCATATAAATCGCGATACAACTTGCTTCCATATGGCGCAGGTAACAGAAAATAATCCCATTGTTTTATGCGTTTGACTAAGTTTTCGACCAATAAGTCACCATTTGGCAATGTGCGATGAAAGTTAAGCCCAGAGTTTTTGAAAGGATAACCGTGTGCCAAATAACAAATTTGCTGCCCAGGGCTCTTTTGAAACCACGGTCTTTGCATAACAGTGTCAAAATAAACGCTAGAACTGCTTAATGCGTAATAATATTCTTTTGACTCATAAATTACAGGAGTTGCCTTTTCAGGAAGTATTTTTGAGTAATCGCGCACAAACCAATTGTACGTATATTCATCTGCGCCCTCCCTCTTAATCATCTCATTGTGTATTGCAAGAGGCGAGGAACTGACAGTCGTTCCAGAAAATACATCAAACAAAACGCTTTTAGGTACAACTTTTTTCGGGCTTAAATAGTAATCATACCTGTTCCTGACGATATTATAACTGCCCATATCCTCTGCGCTGTGCGTTGTCCTAAGTGCAAGTGTTAAACGCCAATCTTCCGCAATTACAAGTTTCATGTTTAACTTTTCGTAATACTCGCAATGCGACAAACTGTCAGCCAAATTTTGACTCGGCACTATTCTGTACTTTTCGCCATCTATAACTTGACTGCACGAAATTCCATATTCTGCTCGCGATGCAATAAGTTTTTCTGGGTAACCTGGGTATGCTGCGTAAAGTGGCAGTTTTATGGTCAGTTCGCTCTCCCCTGCTTCCATTTTTGCTTTTACTTGTTTTGGCACGATTTGCATGTCATTTGCTAAACTAACCTCTATTTCTGCGCTTTTTGAAGTATCATTTTCACGTTTTAAGTGGAATATAAGCGCATCATCTGCTAAATCTACTTTTTCAATCTGTATGTCACTGATTTTTTCGCCAAGTTCACGTTTAAAGCCTGCAAATTTGGCAGTTTCCAGTTTTTTTATGCATTGCGCAGTAAAACTCGCAGCAGATATTGTAAAGTTACACATAAAATCGCCCTTAAACTGTTCAAGGACTTTTGCGTCAATTGTAATTCTAAAACCTGCTGCTGCGGTGTTAAATGTGCGCATAGAAACTTCTTTTAATGCTTCTGGTGACCAAATTCGTTCGAGTTTAAGCGGAATTTGCAGATGTGGATTGTGAGGCGAACTCGCAGTAGCTG
>JAISFQ010000152.1 GCA_031263495.1 Candidatus Nutricula glyptotermitis | reverse complement strand
GCAAAGTATCATAAGGAAATTGATATCAAAAATTGTTCCGAAAAAAAGTACGGAAAATAGTCCGCAGACCCGATTCCGCATCACGCTACACTTCGTTTCGCCGTGCGGAATTCTGAGGTGGAGTGTGATAAAATTAAAGTATGGAAAATACAAAAGTTACTATCGTTGGAGCAGGAGCGGTCGGGTCGACCACTGCATTTGCACTCGCGCAATCTGGACTTGTTAGGAAAATAGTTTTGCAAGATTTGAACTTTGAGAGAGCAGAAGCAGAAGCGTTAGACATCATGCATGGCTCACTCTTTTATCCTGCTGTAGCGATAAAAGCGTCGAAAGATCCTGCAAGTGCATATGGTTCAAACATCGTCGTAATTACTGCAGGAGCGCGTCAAAAACCAGGTCAAACTCGCATTGAACTTGCAGGCGCGAGCATCGATATTGTGAAATCACTGTTGCCGCCACTCGTAAAAGTCGCGCCAAATGCTGTATATTTAATCATTGCAAACCCTGTGGACATCGTAACTTACGCTGCTCAGGAGATTTCAGGATTGCCAGATACGCAAGTTTTTGGATCTGGAACTTTGCTTGACACGTCCAGACTTCGCGCTTTACTTGCACTAAAAACTGGCGTGAATGTTAAAAATATACACGCATACATTGCAGGTGAGCACGGCGATTCCGAAGTTCCGCTTTGGTCGACTGCGTCAATCGGTAATACGCTATTGTCAAAATTCGTTCCTCTGCCAGGTTGCGAGTCATTAACTAACGATTTGCGCGAAGACATTCATCAAGAAGTCGTTGATGCTGCTTATAAGGTCATTGCTGGCAAGGGTGCGACGAACTATGCAATCGCACTTGCTGTTTTGGACATTCTGACTTGCATTATGCGCGATGAGCGGCGAATTATGCCTGTTTCCTCCAGAGTCACTGGAATTGATGGCATAAAAGATGTGTGCATGAGTATGCCGTTCGTTGTAGGCAAAAAAGGCATCTATGAGCAGGTATATCAGTCACTTTCTGACGATGAGCATAGAAAACTTAAAGCGTCCGCGGATATGCTACGCGCGAATTTGGCAAAGTTTGGGTATTAAGTGTGCGCATATCGTTCATTTTTCTGAGTGCATTACCTCCAGCGCACTAACGCATGTGCTTCCAGTCAGTACTGCGCGAAAACCAAGACGCTAACTAAACCAATTGCGCAGTTTATCAAAGAAACCTTTGTGCGCGCTGTCGAAATAAGCGTGTGTGGTGTGTTTTTGCAGTTTGTGAAGCTCTTCTAACAGTGCGCGTTCTTTTTTGTTAAGTTTTGTTGGTGTGTCGACGATGAAGCGCAGAATTAGGTCGCCGCGCGCACTTTCGTCTTCGTTCGCAAACTTTGGTATGCCTAGGTGTTTTACTTTTTGCGTGTCGCCGGTTTGCGTGCCAGCAGGTAAGGTTATGGTTTTTTCGCCATCGTAAGTGTCGATTTTGACTTTATCGCCAAGTGTCGCGACGAGCATTGAAACATGTAAGGAAGCGCGTAGGTTTTGCCCGTCGATTATAAAGTGTTCGTCTTGTGAAACGTGTGCTTTTAAGAACAAATCGCCTGCCAAACCGCCATTTTGCCCAGCGTTTCCGCGTCCTTGTACTTTTAAACTGCTTCCATCCAAAAGCCCGCATGGAACATCTGCGTCGAACGTTTTTTGCTCCCTGACTCTGCCTTTTCCTAGGCACTTTGGGCATGGGTCGCTAATCATTTCGCCATAACCACCGCACGTTCCGCATGCAGCCTGCACCGAAATCTGCCCAAGCATCGTGCGCATAACGTTATGCGTGATGCCACTTCCTTTGCAAACTGGGCATTTTACAGGTGCTTTTTTGCTCGTACTGCCTGTTGCGTTGCACTCATCGCACGCACTAAACGCAGAGTACGCGACCTTTTTCGTTGTTCCGAACAGCACATCTTCGAGCGACAATGAAAGCGCAACTTCGATATCGTTACCGCGCTGTTTGAGTGAACGTCTTTGTGTTCTTGCCTGAGCAGTTCCGCCAAAAAACGCGCCCATCATGTCATCAAAAACGTTTTCGCCACCTGCTCCAAAACCGAAACCGCCCATATTTGCGCCACCAGCAGAACCGTATTGCAGTTGGAAATCATATTGTGCGCGTTTTTCGCTGTTGGAGAGCGCTTCAAACGCCTCGCCCACTGCCTTAAACTTTTCTTCCGATTCCTGCCCTGCGACGTCGGGATGCAGTTCACGTGCAAGTTTTCTGTACGCCTTCCTAATTTCCGCGTCGCTTGCGTCACTAGGCACGCCAAGTCTGTCGTAGTAATTGTCCACAGAATAATTTTACACTATTTTAGGCGGGGTGTGTGCTGTTTCTTTTTCCTGTAACGCCCACACCTACCGTTTTGCGCCCGCCACCTAAGCATCCAAAATCTATCTCGGCACAAGATAGGCGTTTTCGCGAAGTGTTGCCTGTTCACACATAACTATTATCTCGGCACAAGATAATTTACGCACTTAAGTTTTACCTGCAAAATAAGCATATTGCGTTTTCGTTTTTGTATCTCGGCACAAGATGGCACAAGATAGGCGTTTTTTCGTAGTTTTGCCTGTTTGCGGTGCATTTGTATCTCGGCACAAGATATGCTATACTGTACATATGCAAAAGTTTAAGCACAGTTTGGAAAACGAGCAGATTGAGTTCAAGCGCGAGTTCAATCAGGGCGCACTGAAGGCAGTTGTTGCATTTGCAAACAGTCTTGACGGCACGTTATATATAGGCGTTAATGACGATGCGACTGTGTGGGGCGTGAAAGATGTTCGTGAAGCGCTGCCACAAATCACAAATTCTCTGCGCGACAACATCGAGCCCGATGTGATGCGGTTTGTGCACGTAAAGACAGTCGAAGTGCAACATAAGCAGGTTATTGAGATTACTGTGCAGAAAGGCACTGAACCGCCGTATCATCTGAAAGCAAAAGGTCCGACCACGAAAGGTGTTTATGTTCGGCAAGGTGCGTCATCGGTAAATGCATCAACTTCTGCGATATTGTCGATGATTAACAAAAGCAAAGCAGACAGTTTTGAGGACAAAGTGTCGATAAATCAGGAGTTAACATTTATAAAAGCCAAAGAAATATTTCGGCTCAAAAGTTTGCCATTTAACAAGAACAGCATGGTGACGCTTGGCTTATTAAACGATGACGGACTATATACGAACCTTGCGTTTATCTTGTCAGACCAGTTTGACGTACCAGTTAAAGTGTCTAGGCATTCAGACGTGACAAAAACCGCTTTTCTTGACCGAGAAGAATACTCAGGCTCGATTTTTGAACAAGAATATGACATCTACCACTATTTAGAGATGCTTAGCATAATGCCATCGGAGTTTGAGGGGCTAGACAGGATTGAATACTTTTCGTACCCTAAAAGTGCACTGCGTGAAGCGTTAATGAATCTTTTGGTGCATCGTGATTATTCTAAAAGTACTCCGTCTATAATATATGTTCATGCTGACCGCATAGAGTTTGTGTCAATTGGCGGTTTGATTAGTAACGCGTCGTATGAAATGATTAAGCGTGGCATATCGTTTCCGCGTAACAAAAAGTTGTCAAACATCTTTTATAGACTGGGTTTTGTTGAGGCGTATGGCACTGGGATTCCACGCATTATGGAAGCGTATAAAGATAGCCCAGTACAGCCTGAGATTTTTGCCGATGAATCAGCATTTCGCCTTACACTGCCTGATTTGGAGTACGCGAAAAACGCTATTCACAGTGACAAAAAACAAGAACAAAAGGCAATACCCGTTATTCCATATGGAGCCATGTCGCGCGAAGACTGGCTTATCTATGCTGTGTTAAACGGTAATATTTCTTTGTCAAAAAAGGAACTAGTCACAATTACAGAACTTTCCGACGACATTGTCCGTCGTTCGCTTGAAAAACTAATGCTCCTTAAACTCGTTGAGAAGGTCGGCGCTGGTCCAAAAACCATGTATCGACAGGCTTAAGTGTGCGTGATTGTTGTTTGGACGGTCTATCACGCAATGAATAGTGTTCCAAAATGTGTGGGATTTGTAAAAACAAACTCCCACTCTGAACTCCGTGCACTCTCTCTGAATTCTGAGTGGGAGTGCTTGTGAAACATTAAGTAAGAGCTTGCCTTTAAAATACACACAAACTGGAACGCTACCTACTTTAGCATTTCGGTTGCACAACATGCTGGCTTCGTGTATAATAAACACATGAGTAAAAACACATCACTAAAGCACGAAAACTATGAGTTGCTGAATTTGCTCGGCTATGGACTGGCGAAGTTTGACGATGAACTCATAAAGCAATTTGGTTTTAGAACGAAACAGGCATTTTTTGACTATTTTGTAGAACTTGGTTTAGCCAAAACTGCGAGTGTAGTTAAGAACCGCATGGATTTATTTGATCCATACTTTGAAAACGGACGTAAAGGCTGGTGGCAAAAAAAAGGAAGTGTATCAACACAGAATGGACTTAATAAACGGTTTATTTGGTACTGAGAACGTAAAAGAATATGCAGACGTGATAAAGTTGTTTTTGCACGACAACTATGACATTAAAGTGTCTTTTGAAAAAATAAAGCCTATTGTGAGAACGCGTTTTAAGAAACTACAACAAACAGGATTTGAGGCAGAACAGTATTTTATTTTGCACTTTCGCGAGATTGAACTTTTCAGTAAAGGAGTCAGTACAGACGCAAGATTATATGGAGATGGTTACGATTTTCAAATAGATGTTGGCGAAAACTCGTTTTTAACAGAAATAAAAGGCATCAGAAAAGAAAAAGGCAAATTCAGGCTAACAGAGAACGAGTATGACAAAGCCAATGAATATAAGACCGACTATTTCATTGTTCTTGTGATGAACCTTGAAAGCAATCCGACTTTCAAAACTATAAACAACCCACTAGAAAGCCTGAGTTTCGAAAAAAGAATTATCACTCCGAGACAAACAAAAGAGTATCGCTTAACATCAGAAATTGCCTTACTATAAGCAACAAGAGCTACGTATTCCAGCATTGCCATGTCTACCAAACAAGAAACCAACCCAACATTCAAACAAAAACGCAAAACTCCACAGTACTATATTATTTGTGAAGCAGTCGTTTTGCAAAGAAGTTCGCTAACTGCTGGACTAGTTGCACGAACACGATGATGATGGCGATTGCGACCCAAGTGACGACGTCGTCCATTTGGCGGTAACCGTACGAAATGGCGAAATCGCCGAGTCCACCGCCTGCAATCATGCCTGCCATCGCGGACATGTCGGTCACTGCGACGAACAAAAACGCGTAGCCCAAGATTAGTGGCGACAGTGCTTCGGGGATTAAAACCGTGAATAACGTGCGCATTCTTGAACAACCCATTGAGCGCGCGGCTTCGATAATGCCAGGATCGGTGCCCACCAAGTTTTGCTCGACGATTCTGCTTGTTGCGACCGAACAGATGATAACCATCGGGAAAACCGCAGCATCTGTGCCGATTGACGTGCCGATTACGGAAATGGTCAGTGGGCGAATTGCGGTCAAAAAGATGATGAACGGAATTGGGCGAATGACGTTTACGACGAAGTCCAAAACGCGATAAACTACGGTGTTTTGGAACAAATTGCTTGGTCTGGTGGAGTATAATACGAGTCCGAGCAACAAGCCGATAACTCCGCCGATGCCTATCGTCATTGCGACCATGTAAAGCGTTTCAAACACTGCGCGATTTAGTAGTGGTGTCAAATATTCCCAGTTGGTGCTACCAGTTGCTGTCGATTCGATGATTATGTGTTCAAACATTATGCACCTCCTTAAACAGGTCGTCGATTTCGGGCGCAAGATCGGGGTGGCGCACAACGAGTTCGCTAAGGATTTTGTCCGAAACGTCGCTTTCAGTAGCGGTTTTAACGAAACGGACAGTCGTCGGATGTTTGGGTGCGGTAAAGATTTCGGCAGCAGTGCCAAATTCGACCAGTTTTGCGTCGTCCATCACCGCAATTTTGTCGCAAATGTAACTCGCAACATTCATCGCATGCGTAATCATCACAATCGTGACGCCGAACTCCTTGTTGACCTTTTTGAGCAGGTTCAGGACGTCAATCGTGGTTTCGGGGTCGAGCGCAGATGTGACTTCGTCGGCAAGCAAAATCTTGGGGTTCGTGGCGAGTGCACGCGCAATTCCAACGCGTTGCTTTTGACCACCAGAAAGTTCAGGCGGATAAACGTTTGCCTTATCGCTCATGCCTACAAAATCAAGCAATTCTGCGACGCGCGCCTTGCGTTTTTCAGGCGTCCATTTTGCAAGTTTTAACGGAAACTCGATGTTTTTTGCGATAGTTTTGGCGTTGAACAGGTTAAATAACTGAAACACCATGCCGATTTCCGCTCTCAACGCTTTCAGTTGCGATTCGTTCAATCTGCCGACATCTTGACCAAGCACAGTAAGTTTTCCAGAAGTTAACGCTTCCAACTGATTAATCATACGAATCGCGGTCGATTTTCCAGCACCAGAATAGCCGATAATGCCAAAAACTTCGCCTTTTTCGACGTCAAGCGTCAGTTTATCGACAGCAAGCACTTCTTTTTTGCGCAGTTTGTAAACCTTCGTCGCGCCCCTAAACTGAATAATCGTTTCTTCATTCGCCATAAAACACCAATGCTATATTAAAGTTTAACGCATATTTCCCCGCAGTGCAACGTCTTGCAATGTATGAAAATGCGCGAAAAAGTGTAAAGTGTGTAGTGCTTTGGTAAAACGTGTAGCAAAAAGGTAAAGTGTGTAGTTAAAATTTTCAGTGTGTTATGCCCACCAACCCCGAAACTTTATGATAAACTTGAAGTACGCATTTGGGTAAAAAGGGTGGAATGCAACGATTACGTATACAATTATTCAAAAGTACGCTCGCTTTTTTGCTCCTACTGCTTCTGTTTTGCGCGGAGATTGTAGGATTGCTCGCAACTGTACATTTTTCCGCGCCAAACGGCTTTGACATGCAGATTTCCAACGCTACAAAGCAACTATTGACGCCGATTTTGGGCGACGCAATTCGTTTCACGCATGCAGGTTCGCTCGCCAACACCATAATCTTGCCTATCGCCTATATCGCGTTTCTGCTCGCACTGTTTCTGCCACTAAATGCGCTGTTAAACTACATAATTAACCACTTCAAAATCGCGCGCGAAAAGTTTAA
>JAISFQ010000089.1 GCA_031263495.1 Candidatus Nutricula glyptotermitis | reverse complement strand
AGAGGGTCGGACGCTCCTCGCGTTGGGTCGCAGGGGGTCAAATGCTCAATCGCATTTTCCTTCACCTGGGGTCAAACGCTCAATCGCGTTTTCCTACACAGAATTCAGAATGGTGGAGTAGTGCGTGGTTCTGAAGGAAGTATGAGCGCAAAGTGCGCACCCCACCCCTTGTCATCTAGCAAGCGAATTCCGATTCTCGCGAGCGAAGCGAGCAATAAAAGCGTGAGGCGAATGCCGAACTCGGAAAACATTCACAAAACAAAGGGTTAGTCCAACTCTTCAAACCCATTCGGATGTTTCTGTTGCCAATTGAGTGAATCTAGAGTGCCGTCGTCCAGTGTGTGGGTAGTTACGAAACCTAAAATGTTTTTTGCCTTTTGAACATCGGCGACTGTTTCGGGCAAATCTCCTGCTCGCCTCCCTGTAATTTTGTAAGGAACTTCTGCGCCAGCAGCCTTTTCAAACGATTTTATGACTTCAAACACACTGCTTCCTTTGCCCGACCCCAAGTTTATCGCGTCAAAGTGTGCGCCAGTTAGAGAAAATAGGTATTTAAGTGCCAGTGTGTGACCAATTGCTAAGTCAGTTATGTGGATGTAATCGCGGATACAAGTGCCATCGGGCGTGTCGTAGTCGTCGCCAAAAACGCTTAAATATTCTCGACGCCCGACCAAAACTTGCGTGATGTATGGAGCTAAATTGTTCGGAATGCCATTCGGGTTTTCGCCAATATCGCCTGATTCATGTGCGCCAATTGGGTTAAAGTATCTTAGCGACATTACTTTCAAACCGCCTGCATCGCTAAACTCTGCTCCGTTCACAGTGTCTTCCAAAATGTATTCCTGCATGACTTTTGTGGTGCCATATGCATTCGTAGCACGCGCAACTTTCGTCGTCTTTTCGTTGTAAAGCCTAGAATCGGGGTCTGCGTAAATCGTCGCGGATGATGAAAACACTACGCGCGTTACGTTGTACGCTTTCATTACGTTCAGCAGGGCAACAGTTGATTTGAGATTGTTGTCATAATACATAAGTGGCTTATCGACCGACTCGCCGACTGCCTTAAGCCCTGCAAAATGCACCACTGCGTCAATCTTATTTTCTCTAAACACTTTGTAAAGTGCCGTTTTATAACGCACATCTGCTCTGTAGAACTTGAAACTTTTACGAGTTATATTTTTTATAGCATCAACTGCCTTTCTGGACGCGTTTGATAAGTTATCAACAATTACCACGTCATAGCCATGTTCCAGCAAGTAAATCGCGGTATGCGAGCCGATGTAACCAGCACCGCCTGTAAGTAATATTTTCTGCATAGTTTAAGTTTAGCAGATATTGTGAACTAATATAAGAACTTATCTAAGGCGTGTAGCGTTCCAATTTCTGTGGGGTTTACAAACAGTCTTAATTTTGAGTTTTGCGAAAATTCCCCACACCCCGAAAAAGTGTGCTATCATTAATATATAGGTTGTGACCTAAGTGCCGCTATTCGTTTAGCGCAGAGTTGAAGAAAGTCGCAGCCAATAGGGAAGTGTTACCAAAGCGGGCATCATTCTTTAGGTTATCTAGTGAACTGTGCCACGCTTATGTTGCGTTCGCAATTTACTAGGTGGAAGTAAAGGGTAAGATGCGAATTGTAAAGATTCTCAACAATAATACCGTTTTGGTAATTGAGAATGATGTATTATCGGTGCTGACTGGTAAGGGCATAGGTTTTAACGTCCGAAAAGGCGACAACGTGCCCAATAACATCGAGTTTCAGAAGTTTGTGCTCGATCCTGATGGCACGATTCAGAAGTATCTTGATTTACTGCGTGAGATTCCTGATGAGGTATTTGAGTGCGTGGCGAAAATTATCGACTACGCCAAGAATAATATTCCGCGCAAGTTTTCAAGCACTGTATTTTGGACTTTAGCAGATCACATCAACTTCGCAATCGATAGAAAAGCGAATGGTTTGGATCTCAAAAATACATTGCACTTGGAAATCAAGATGTTTTACCCCGAGGAATATGAAGTCGGCAAAGAAGCATTAAAAATCATCTTTGACAGGCTAAACGTGCAGTTTTTGGAAGACGAAGAGTCGTTTATCGCGATGCACTTTGTAAACGCAGAACTGGGCGAAAATATTCCACAAACGATGCGAATTACGCAGACGATTTCAGATGTGGCGACCATAATTGCTGCAAAATATGACCGCAAGTTTAACAAAGAAAGTCTAAGTTATTATAGATTTGTGACGCATATTAAGTTCTTTGCGCAACGATTGTTTAAGGACGATCAAGAGTATGAGCAGGCAGATGATGATCTTTACTCTATCGTAAAGCATGCATTTCCGAAGCACTTCGAAGGCGCAGAACTCATCGCAGAATATGTATATGGTAAGTATGGAAAGGAGGTGGAAACTCAAGAAATTGCGTATTTAACCGTGCATTTGAAGCGCGTGTTGGACAGCAACGACTAAAAAATTAGCCGAAGGCTAATTTTTTAATTAATAATGAATAATTAATAATTAATAATGAGATTCGGAATTCGCTCCGCTCATATATTAATTAAGATTCCGCATCACGCTTATTTTAAAGGCAGGGTCGGACGCTATCCGCGTCCTCCTATACGGAATTCAGAGTTGATGAAAGTTTACAGTACTCTGAATTCCGTGCTTGACACGGAATCTTAAAACAATGTGTGAGCACGAAGTGCGAACTCAGAATCAATTGTTAATTATTGTTGACTGTCCGAATAAGTAAAAGTTGTGTAACCTTAACCAAATTATTAATTATTAATTATGTTAAGGGCATAAGACTCATAAGTTACCCTAAGTGGTGAGACAGGAGAAATTACTCATTACTCCTTACTCATTACTAATTATTGATTGGAGGTTTTATGGGTAAATATAATGAATTGGCGAAAACAATCGTCGATAATGTTGGAGGCGTAGAAAATATTTCTGGTCTCACACACTGCATAACGAGATTACGCTTTGTTTTGAAGGACGAAAGCAAAGGTAACGATGCAGTTTTGAAGGCGACCGACGGGGTCGTGACAGTTTTGAAAGCTGGTGGACAATATCAAGTGGTCATCGGCAATCATGTTCCGCAGGTGTTTGAAGATGTCGTCGCCGTGACAGGCGTGATTGAGGACGGCGAGAAACCGAAACTCAATGCATTTGATGCGTTTATTCAGATCATTTCAGGCATTATGTTGCCGTTTTTGGGCGTAATGTGCGCTGCTGGTATGATTAAGGGCTTTAATGCGTTGTTCATTTTCTTAAAATGGTATACAGAAACTGATGGTGCGTATATTATCTTTAACGCAATCGGCGATTCGATATTTAGGTTCTTGCCTGTAATCGTCGGATTTACTGCTGCTAAGAAGTTTGGCGTGAATCAATTCGTCGGTTTGGCGATTGGCTTGGCGTTCGTATACCCGACCATTCAGAAAGATACGATGGTCGCAGATGCAGCAACAGCGGCAGCGGCGGCAGGAGTTGATCCAGCGCCATTAGGGCAACTGTTTGGGCTCGAAGGTTTGGACTATTACTTTACATTCTTCGGAGTGCCAGTCGTTGCTACAAACTACATTTCATCGCTCATACCTGTGATAATCGTAGTCGCACTTGCAGCACCACTGGAAAGGTTCTTCAAGAAAGTTCTGCCAGATTTAATCAAGAACTTCTTTACGCCGTTCTGTGTGATGTTAATCTCGATTACAGCAGGTCTGCTCGTCATCGGTCCAATAATCGGTATACTATCGAACTGGTTAGCGGCTGGTGCGGATTATTTGTATGCATTGCAACCAGTCGTGTTTGCGTTCGCAGTTGGTGGGTTGTGGATGGTTTTGGTAATGTTCGGATTGCACATGTCACTGATACCGATCGTTATGGTGCAGTTTATGACACTTGGATACTCTAACCTGTTGAACGGTATGTTTACGCACTCATTTGCATTGATGACCGTTCTATTTGCGCTTGCACTCAAGATTAAGGACAAGAAAGCTCGAGCAGAGACATTTCCTGCGATACTTTCGTCGTTCTTTGGCATTACAGAACCCGCGATTTACGGTTTTGCGTTGCCTAGAAAGACGCCGTTCATTTTCGCATGCATTTCATCTGCTATTGGTGGCGCGACATTCCAGATAGTGGGACAGATATTGAGCCCTGATGGCATTGTCGCTGGCTATACTATGGGCGGATTAGGCGTATTCGGTTTCCCGTCGTACATTAATCCTACTACGAACGATGCATCAGGCGTGGTTGCTGCGTTTGTCGGCGTTGTCGTAGGAATGGTCGCTGGTTTCGTGCTGACTTTCTTCTTCTACAAGGAAAAGGACGCTGAATTGGTAATCGATACGACTTCTATTCCAGTGCACCCTGTAACGCAAGATCAAGTCGTGATTGCGCCTGTTGAAGGCAAGATTATTCCATTATCGGAAGTTAAGGATCAGGCGTTTGCAGAAGGTTTGCTTGGAAAAGGTGTCGCGATTGAACCTACAAAAGGCGAAGTCATCGCACCATTTGACGGCGAAATAACTTCACTATTCCCGACGCTTCATGCGCTTGGCATTACGAGCGATTCGGGACTGGAACTGTTGATTCACATCGGGCTAGATACGGTAAAGTTGGACGGAAAGTATTTCGTGGGTCACGTGAAGCAAGGCGCGAAAGTCAAGGCTGGCGAACTTTTGCTCACATTTGACATCGACGGCATTAAGTCTGAAGGCTACAATACGCAAGTGCCTGTAATCGTTACAAACACCCCTGCGTATACAGAAGTTGTGCCGACAAAGGCGATCGAAGCGGGACGTGAGACGGAGTTGATCACGGCACTAGTTTAATTAATAATTAAGGAGTTAATAATTAATAATTATTGGTTCGGAGTTCGCTTCGCTCACGCAGGTTAATCAAATTGTGAGCGAAGCGAACTCAAAGCCAATTATTAATTATTAACTATTAATTATTAATTTTTTTGAAAGGATAAATTATGACAAACAACAAATGTTGCAATTGTATACCCAAGGGGTTTCCTGAGGGTTTTTTGTGGGGCGGAGCAACTGCTGCGAACCAAGTGGAAGGTGCTTTTGACGAGGGCGGTAAGGGATTATCGGTCTTTGATGTAGTGCCATTTATTCCAAAAGAAGAACGGGGCGAAGGCTTCAAGATGGAGACGACTAAGGCGGAGTTGCAGGAGATTTTGGACGGTACGTCTAAATACACGAACTTCCCGAAGCGCAGGGGCATTGATCAGTATCATCGCTATAAGGAAGATATCGCGTTATTTGCCGAAATGGGCTTCAAAACATACCGCGTTTCTATATCGTGGCCTCGCATTTTCCCGAAAGGTGATGAAACAGAGCCTAATGAAGAAGGTTTGGCATATTATGACAGACTGTTTGATGAGTGCAAGAAGTATGGAATCGAGCCGCTTGTCACATTGTCGCACTATGAAATACCTTTGCATTTGGTGTTGGAGTATAACGGCTGGATTGATAGGCGCGTTATCGGTTTCTTTGAGAACTACGTTAAGACCGTGTTCAGGCGTTATAAAGATAAGGTCAAGTATTGGCTGAACTTCAACGAGATAAATGTCATGGCGATGGCACCGTTTATTGGCGGCGGCATTATGACAGATGGCGCGGAAAATCCCAAGCAACTCGCTTTTCAGGGACTACATCATCAATTCGTGGCTGCGGCACTTGCGACTAAGCATTTGCGCAAGATTATTCCTGACGCGAAGATTGGGCTTATGCTTGCGCGTGCGCTTACGTATCCCGAGACGTGCAATCCTGCTGATATTCGTGCTGCTCAGGAAGCGAATGACTTCAACTATTTCTTTGCTGATGTGCAAGTTCAAGGCAAATACCCTAAGTCAATTAGGCGTTTCTTTGCCGACAACAACATCTGCATCAAGCGTGAAACAGGAGATGATGAGATTATCGCTGCTCACACTGTCGATTTCGTATCGTTTAGTTATTACATGTCGACCGTCACAACTGCGGATCCTAAGCGTGCAACGCCACTTGGCAACTTCGCGATGGGCGTAAAAAACCCATACTTGGAGTCGAGTGATTGGGGCTGGCAGATTGATCCAATCGGTCTGCGTGTCGCCCTAAACGACTTTTGGGATCGCTATCACTTGCCGTTGTTCATCGTGGAAAACGGTTTAGGCGCGCACGATAAAGTCGAAGAAGATGGTTCAATCCACGACACCTACCGCATCGACTACATGCGCAAGCATATCGAGCAGATGCGCGAGGCAGTAAAGGACGGCGTAGATGTTATGGGCTACACGATGTGGGGTCCAATCGATATAATCGCCGCTTCGACTTCCGAAATGTCCAAACGTTATGGTTTCATATACGTCGACCAAGATGATTACGGCAATGGCACGCTTAACCGCAGTCGTAAGGATTCGTTCTTTTGGTATAAGAAGGTGATTGAGAGCAATGGGGAAACTCTTTAATTAGTAATGAGTAATTAGTAATGAGTAATGGATTCGGAGTTCGCTTCGCTCACAATTTAATTAAGATTCCGCATCTACGTGCGGAATTCTGAGGTGGAGTTGTGCGGAATTCAGAAGTACTCTCACTCCGAATTCGTTTCTCTCACAACCCAAACAACTCCAACAACTTCTCCCACACGTTCTTTTTCGGTGCTTCCTGTTTGTTCTCAGCAGGTTTTTCGGGGATTGTGATTGAGTCGGTGCGCATGATGAACTGGACTGATGCAGTGTTTGTGTTTTTTGGCGATGCGAAAGATTTGATTTCGTAAGTGCCACCTGTGAACGAGTCGACTGCGGCGGTAATTTTGTCTTTGACTTGGGTGTCGATGCCTGATGTTTCGTTTTTCATGGTGTTTAAGCCGTCACTAAGTTGTGTGATGGCAGACTGAATCTTTGTGTAACCGCTTTTTACGTCCACGATTCCGCCTGTGTATGCTTGGATTCCTGTGTCAAACTTTGCGTATTCAGTGGCGAGTGTGTTTAAACCTGTTACGAGTTCTTGGAGTTTGGAAAGTTGCGCGATTGATGTTGCAATTGCTGTGATTCCGTCGTTAATTTGGGTGTAACTGGTGTTTAATTGGTCTAGTGCGGGGGATAACTGCTGATTTAGTGCCTGCATTTTGCCATTGTAGAGTTGCAATAAGCCCATTACCGACGGATCTTGCGCGTATGCTTGCTGTATATATGCCAAAAGTTGCTGGGTTTGCTCGTCATCTTTGCCAAGTTGCTTTAATCCTTCGTTTACCTGCTGTAACCCCTGCTTGAACGCGTCCGAACCAGTCTTTAATTGCTCGACTTTGCCAATCTCAGCGGTCAATTGATCTATGCCTTTTAGGTTGTCCGCAATCTGTTTTAAGGCAGAGAGTATATCTGACGAGCCTTTTCTTAGCGTTACACCTTCTGTCGCCAATCTATCTAAGCCAGTTTGAAGTTGTTTTGCACCATTTGATAACTCACTGGAACCGTCTGCGAGTTTGGTTATTGCGTCGGTTAAAGGTTTGAACTCATCGGTCATTTTGTCGAATTCGCTGGTGTCGAGCGTCATGGAAAGTGGGACTGCGTTTAGCGATATTGCGCCCATTTCAAAGTCCGTTGCAGTAAACTCAATCGTGTAATCTGCACTTTTACCAGGCATTTTGTTGAACGAAAGCGTTTTATCCGCGCCTGCGTTTACGATCGTTGCGTCTTTTGCAGTTATGCTCGTGCACTTTTCTTTGTTTAATGACAGTGAGATTTGCAATGCGTAGTGGTCGTAAAATAATGCATCGGCGGATTCGTTCTTGTCTGCCTTTATGTTGATTTTAATAGCGCCTGATTTGCCTGCCAACTGGGATGCGTCCTGCTTTTTGCCATCGAGCGTGTAGGTAATTGATACATTCCACGGAAATGCTTTTTTCGCCTTTGCCGTGTCCAAAACGCCTTCATACGAGGTCACTGCGTCGTGTGATGAAACTTTATCGCCTTCGAGTGCTATGTATTTGTCGTCCGTGAGATTTGTGACGCCAGTGTAATCGCCATAATCTTCCAATTGGGGAGCGGATGGTTCGTAATCGTTTACAATGTATGCGCTCTTTAATGAGCCGTCAGTAGCCAAAATTGCGAAAACATTTTCGTCCTTTTGAATGGGTGACGGTGCGGCAGTTACGGTCGCAGTAGGCGAAATTAATAGTGCACCAGTTAGCGCGACTGTAAGCAGTGCTGCAAGTGGTAATTTATAAAAGTTACCGCGTCTGTCTTTTTTGTGCGCGGTAGAATTACCTGTATGCGCTGATAAATCATGTTGTTTAATCACTTTTCCTCCTTGTTACTAGTGTTAATAAAATGCAAACCCATTGTGAGTTTCTGAATCGGTTTGTCGAGCAAAATTAGCGCGGATGGCAGGAATACGAACACCATTGTCATCGAAAATAGTGCACCTCTGCCTATCAAAACGCCTAATTCGCCGATGATTGGGTTGCTAGAAATCATGGACAGTATCGCTCCTGCGAGTGCCAAAATCACGCCTGACGTCATAATCGACGCTGCTGTATTGGAAATTGTCTCGATGCATGCCTCGCGTTTTTGAAGCGTTGCGCGGTTTTCGATGTAGCGGTTGGCGAACAAAATCGCATAATCGACCGTCGCGCCAAGTTGCACTGAACTTACTAATATGAAGCCGATGAACATGAACGCTTGGTCGCCGAAATACGGAATCGACATGTTGACCCAAATCGCAATCTCTATCGTGAGCAGGAGTATTATCGGCAATAACAGTGACTTGAACATTACTAAAAGTATGAGTGCGATGCCGATTACGCTGATAAGTGTGACGTTTTGATTGTCCACACTGACCACGCTTCGCATGTCGTAAATGTTGACTGGCGAGCCGAGCAACTGGTATTCTAGGCTGTTTGGGTTCGTGACTTTGTTAAATTCGGCGGAAGTTGGCGGTGGATAATAATCGTTTGCAAGATTGCGCATAGTTTCGACTGCGTTGAACGCTGCTTCGCCCTCGCGACCTGTATTAACGCTCATTATAATGCGCGAATAGTGTTCGGAATAGAACTGGTTTTGTATCGACGAGTCCAAAAATGCAGGCGGTATTTTATTGCTAACCGTATTTGCGTACGAAATCACAGAGTTTACGAACGGTTGCTGAGATAAATCACGCGAAAGTTCCGCTTCAGCAGGCGAATTACCTTTTGGCACGAGTAATACTACGCTTTCAGATTTGTTAAAGAGTTCGTCAGTCATTGCCGATGGATTGGCAGTATCGGGCATGCCATACGTAAACTCTGTCCTGCTCTGCGCCAAAAATGAAGGAACTGCAATCAGTGCAATCAGTATGAACATCGGAACTCCAAGTTTTACAGCCGCTTTGCCAAAACCTCGAAATGATGGCAGAAATGACCTGTGGTGCGTTTTTTCGATCAGTTTGTGCAGGAAACAGGTCATCGCAGGGAGCAGTACGAGCGAGCAGAGCAGGCTGAACACTATGCCTTTTGCCAGCACAAACCCCAAGTCAACGCCGATTTTGAACTGCATAATCATCAGTGCCGCAAAACCGATAACCGTCGTCAAACCGCTTGATGTGACCGACGCGAACGATTTTCGCATAGCATTTACCATCGCGTTTTGCACGTCCATTCCCTGCTCACGGAACTCGCTGAACCGGTGCAACAGGAATACGGAATAGTCCATCGCGGTCGCAAGTTGTAAAATCGCAGTTGCAATCGATGTTACGAACGAAATCTCGCCTAGAAATATGTTTGTGCCTAAGTTGATAATGATTGCAAAACCCGCAGTTATCAGGAATAATACAGGTTCGAAAAAAGATCTAGTCGTTATAATCAATATTAGCAGGACTAGCGGAATCGCGAACAGCATGATTTGCGAAACTTCATCAGCCGACGAGTTGAGAGTGTTCAATGAATCCACGACATCGCCACTGACCTCGTTATCTTTGCCGCCGTATTTATCCTGCGCGACTATATTTTGTATCGCAGTAATCGCAGATTCGTCTTTATTTTCATCGACTACCATTTGGAGTAGCGCGTAACCATCCTTCAAAAATGGCTCTTTGGTCTTTTCGTCAATCATTTCGAGCGGTTGATAGACGTTCACGGTGTCGTCAAGCCAAATAATATCGTGCACGCCATCCACGCCCGCGATTTCCTTTTTCGCGTTCATTATGTCCGCAATGCGGGTCGTGTGGAGTAGGACGCGCGTGTTCGGAATCTCGCTCGTGAACTCGGCTTTCATGACATTTATCGCCTTTGTGGACGGCGCATCGGGTGGCAGATAACTCATCATGTCATAGTTGACGGAAACGAGCGCTTGAAGTGGCAGGCAGATTAAAAAGGCAAGCAAAAAGATTAGTGACACCAGTTTTCTATGGTTCACAATCGCCCATGGTAAATCTCTCGTTTTCATCGCGCTTTGCCCTTCCTATGTAGACTTCCAATGGTTAAGTATAGTTGGCGAACCTGAGAATAACCTGAAGAGTACTTCGCTGAAAAAGCAGTACTGGGGAGTTTTGCACAATTATTTTATTTTTCTCCTGCGCTTGGCTCACAAATAAAAAATATATTCGCGTTATTCTCCTGTACCCTTGGGTGAGGAAAATGGGAAGGAAAATGCGAAGGAAAATGCGAATGAGCTTTTGACCCCATTTGACCACATTTGACCCTTCGAAAACGCAAATATATTTTTTATTTGTGAGCATCTGCTTTGGAAAACATAAAATAATTGTGCAAAACTCCTGAAGTTGCCTTTTCGCTCAGGGTTAAGTTCAGGTTGGGGGAGTTTGGGCTTGGAGGTTGGGTTTATCTCCTAACTTGTCATCTAGGTAGCGCACTGGCGTGCGCGACACGGGATCTGACTTCTTTGCATGTGACGTACTTTCTTGCTAATCACAGATCCCGCACGGAATCTTAAAATAAAGTATTGCGTAGCAATGCGATTAAATGCATTCGCTATCGCTCATACGATTCTTAAGATTCCGCATCACGCTCCGCGCTTACGCGCTACACTGTGCGGAATTCAGAGTGGGAGTTTATTTTTATAAACCCCACACATTTTGGGGCACTACCTTGTTTTCAGTCTTTCAGGAAATTTTAAGGAAACTTTGGTATAGTTTATGTTACGTAACAATTGCAACACAGTTGAAAACGTGGTAAACTTTTAACTAATGAGTAATGAATAGTTAATAATGAATAATTGGCTTGGAGTTTGTTACTTTTGTTATCTTGATTTGATTCAAGATTTCGGAAGTCGCTTCCAAAATACCAGTTATTATTATTAATTTGAAGTAAGGAGATGTATGGCGAAAAATAAGAGGAACGCTAAGCCATCGCAGAACTCCAGTGCGAGGAGTAATGCGAGCAAGCAGTCGAACGCAGAACGTGCACGCGTTCGTGCAGAGGCGTTGAAAGCCAAGCAACAGGCAAAAGACAGGAAGTTGCGGTTGATAATAGGTGGGATCGTATTATTGGTCGCAATCGGTGTGATTGCCTTGATTTTGGTGCTTGTTGGCGAGTTTAATTCGAAGCAAGACGAGGTTGAGCAGGCAAAAACTGATACGCTGAATGCTGTAATCAATTCTGAAAATAAAGTCACAGGAACGACTGAGAATGGTGGCATTCCGATTGGTAAAGATGGAGTATTTTCGAGTAATGAAGGTGTACCTGTCGTTGCAGTGTTTTCAGATTTCATGTGCCCTGGTTGCGGTCAATGGTCGCGTGCGAATGAAACTTATTATATTGATAAGGCGAAGAATGGTGAAATTACATTAGAGTTGCACCCAGTCTCGTTGCTCGACAGTCAGTCGAAAGAAGATCAATATTCGTCACGTGCAACGGAGTTTTTCTGGAACATTGCGCAAAACGATCCAAAGAACGCACTTGCCGTGTTTGAAGCACTGTTCTCAAGCGATTTCCAGCCTGAAGAAAACGACAAATATGTTGAGGTGACGGATGCGCAGTTTGTCGAACTTGCTAAAAAGGCAGGGGTCAGTGATGCAATTGCGGAAAAGGCAGTTGATAAGGCATATTCTACTTGGACGACGGAAGTTACGTCATATTTTACCGCAAATTATGACATTGTCACACCTAGTGTTTATGTAAACGGTGTCAGGACAGCAGATACATCGCAAGCGACAATCGATGCTGACATTTTGACTGCAAGTGCTGGATTGCCTGTGGAAACGACGGAGTAGACCGCTTGGTAAACTTGGTAGCAATAAATGCCAGAAGCAGAAAGTAGTAGCACGAGTAGCCCCGATGAAACATTTGAGGTTGCTCGTGCGTTGACTAATGTGTTGCATAGTGGGGATTTACTTGTTCTCACTGGTGAACTTGGAGTCGGAAAGACTGTGTTTGCAAAAGGCATAGGTGCTGGTCTTGGAGTTATTGCGAATATTGTGTCTCCGACTTTTACACTTGCCCGTGAGTATAAAACTGCGAATTCTGGTGTAGATTTTTTGCATATTGACGCATACCGTATGAACTCTAGCGCGTTAGATTTGCCATCTGAGCTCGAAACTTTAGGAATTGAAACCGAATTAGAGCGTGCAATAACTTTAATCGAGTGGGGGAGTGGTGTGCCCGAACTCTTGGATGTAAAAAATGCAATTTATGTTGATATTTCATTAGATTATGCCGCTGATTTAGATGAAAACGTGAAGAACACAGATAATATTGGGCGTATAATTAATGTTACTGGGTTAGGTGAGAGAGGATGATACTTGTAATTGACTCGACAAATGAGTTGCTGGTCGGTATTTTGGACTGCGAAAATGTGCTTTGCTTCAAATATCACGCAGAAAGTAGAGAGCACGTCGAAAAAATCGCTGTGATTTGTGACGCTTTGCTTCGTTCGGTTTCGATTAAGCCAACTGACATTACAGAAGTCATAGTATCCGCAGGTCCTGGCATGTATACTGGGTTGCGTTCTGGAATGGCATTTGCAAAAACATTCGCGTTTGTGCCTCACGCAAAAGTTACAGGAGTTATCACACTTGACGTGATGGCTGCTAGCGTTGAGCAGGCAAAAACTCCTGTTCTCGCAGTTACCGATGCAAGACGCCACGAAGTTTTTTACGCACTTTACGATGAAAATGGTAAACTTCTCATTCCCCATCAGGTTGCTAAAATGGAAACAATCGCTGAGGCGATTAAGCGCGTTACAGATTCTCAAAGACTTACAATTGTCCACAACTTGCGTGAGGAATACCTAGTTCCTTTAACTGGCGTTTTTGATTGTAAGTTAGTCGAAAATCCACTTAAATCTAGCACAATTTTGCCATATTATTATAAAGTGTCGCGCAAGTATCCAAATTACGATGCGCCAGTATACCTTAGAAATCCTGACGTTCTTACTATGACCTCTCTCAGAACCTAGCACTACTGCACCTCAGAATCTAGCACTACTATACCTCAGAACCTAGCACTACTCCCACTCAGAATTCCGCACGTAGATGCGGAATCTTAAAACGAAGCATTGCGTAGCAATGCAATTAAATCGCATTCGCTATCGCTCATAGGGTCAAATGGGGTCAAATGGGGTCAAATGCTCATTCGCATTTTCCTTCACATTTTCCTCCGCTGGGTCAAATGCTCATTCGCATTTTCCTCCATTTCAAGATTCCGCATCTCGCTACACTTCGTTTCGCGGTGCGGAATTCAGAATAGGAGTATTGCGTGGCATTAAGAGTACTCCTTGTTACGTACAAAAAGGAGTTCCCATGCGCTCACGCTTTTACTCCGCAACACACAAAACAACTTCGCTGCGCTTGTTGTTGTGTATGTTGCGCTAAGGCTTGGCTTGCCTATGGCAAGCCAAGCCACTCTTAAGCAGAGTAACTCTTAGTCCA
>JAISFQ010000069.1 GCA_031263495.1 Candidatus Nutricula glyptotermitis | reverse complement strand
GGCGAATGAGCCTGCGACCCAACGCGATTGAGCGTTTGACCCCAGGTGAAGGAAAATGCGATTGAGCATTTGACCCCCTGCGACCCAACGCGAGGAGCGTCCGACCCTCTGGAATCTTGAAAGGAGAACGTGAAGGAAAATGCGGATGAGCATTTGACCCCGTTCGACCCTATTGCGAAGCAATGCGATTAAAGGCATTCGCGTTGCGAATACTTTTAATTAAGATTCCGCATCACGCTGCACTTCGTTTCGCGGTGCGGAATTCAGAGGTGAAGTACTGCGTGGTATTAAAAGTACTTCTCGTTACGTACAAAACGGAGTTCACACGCTACGCGTGCTCACACTCTTACCCCGCAACTTTTCAAAACAACTTCGCTTACGCTCGTTGTTTTGAAAGTTGCGCTAAGGCTTGGCAAGACTTAGGTCTTGCCAAGCCACTCTGCTACAATGTAACTCTTAAACAAAAAGCAGCTTCACAGCAGAGGCTTGGATTTTTCATACTGAAAAATCCAAGCAATGCGAACGTGAAACGTGAGCAATCAAAGCATGAATGAAATGAATTCCGATTCCCAATTATTAATTATTAATTATTAACTAAACTCATTACTCCTTACTAATTACTCATTACACCTTACTCATTATTAACTAGCGTAGCGGGCGTTTTACGTATAGCGTTTGTTTTTTTCACTAAAACGCATAAAGATGAATATTAGCAACCCAAATGTCAAATACACTGCACTTGTCAACCACAGTTCTTCATCTCCTGCGACGATTTCAGGTATATAACATGCTACAAGCGCAATGGAAACAGCACCGCCAAGTGCTTTTTGCCACCTGGTGCCGACTTTGATAATAGATGCAGCGATTAGAATGATGAAAATTACATTAAATAGTGCACCTGATTCAATAATTGCCTGCACAGATGAGTAAAACAGTGTAACGACAAGTAACATTACATAAAATGCTAAGTTTGAGCCAGTTTTCCCAGCAAAAACTTTTGGAAACAACGCGTTTTTCGCAGGTTCTTTAATGCTTTGTGCGCCAAGTGTCATGACGACTAAAAGCGTAGTAAACAGTGCCAAGATTGCACCGATGTTTATTAAATGCACGAATATTTCTGGTGCTCCCCATGCTGAAACTGCCGCTGTAAGCGGTGAATATGCTACGCTAGGATTTTCTTGCAAAGTAGTTTGCGAAACGAAGCCTAGTGTCGATAATATCGTAAAAAAGTATAGCAAAATGGTGAATGACATGGAAATTAACATCGCGAGCGGAACGTTTTTCTTGGGATTTTTAATCGCGCCTGACATAAACGCTGGCACGACAATTGATCCATATGCCAAAATCGCAATCGGTATACTACTTGCTATTTCACTCAACGGATTTACGCCGACCACATTTCCTTGAATGCTAAATCCTGGTTGCAGGAACGTGGAGATAATGTATATTGCGAGTATAACAATTAGTGATACTGTGAGGATTGTGTGAATGCGACTCATTATGTCGATTTCAAGCAGATTTAAGACGAGGGCGATTGTAAGAAACGCTAGTGAAATTATAGTTGCATATTCCGCAAGAGCAGGAAAAATCATTGCAGAATAGTAGCCTAAATATATAGCAGAAAATGAAACACCAGCCACGCAGCCAAAAAGATAGGTCCATGCTCCCAAAAATCCGAAGAATTTTCCACGTATATTTACTGTTCGCGATACGTTTTCATCTATTTCTCCATCTTGGGTTTTTCCACCTAATGCCTTTTCTGGAAATGTATACATTCCTCCAGAATCGGGCCATTTTTTGGCTAAAAACGCAGCAATTATACCATAACCAAACAAAATAACACCTGCTAGAACCCATGAAATGAGTGCTGCGTTGCCACTTTGTTGTATTGTGACACCCGAGAGTGCAAAAATTGCCGATCCAACCATTGCGCCGACGGTCAATGCGACTGCTGAAAACAGTCCAATTTTAGAATTATTTTCCATAATACTCAACTTTCAGTTAATATAGTACACTAAAATAATGACACATTGTAAATGTTACAGTTTTTGTAAAGAAAATGTAACATCAGTAACACGAAAATCACAATTTCAACACTTTCGCCACCTCACTAACATCATTAGCGACGCGTATTGGTTCAAATTCGCTCACATCCAAAGCACTTTCTTTTAATGCCCAAGATGGATCTTTTAGCCCATGACCAGTGCAAGTGATGACAATTAGTTGTTTCTTTGGCAACATTCCTTGTTTATGTAACTTCAAAATACCTGCTAAACCTGCTGCAGATGCGGGTTCGCAAAATATTGCAGCCTTTTTTGAAAGTAATTTGTGCGCTACTAGAATCTCATCATCAGTCACCATATCAATCAATCCGCCAGATTCGTCACGTGCATTAAGTGCGTTTTCCCAACTTGCAGGATTTCCTATACGAATCGCAGTTGCTATCGTTTCTGGATTATCAACCTTTTTCCCAAGCACAATCGGCGCAGCACCAGATGCCTGAAATCCATACATCTTAGGAAGAGTGTCGCATTTTCTCGCAACTTTATACTCATTATAGCCTTTCCAATATGCACTGATATTCCCAGCATTTCCAACTGGCAACGCGTGAATGTCAGGGGGGCGACCAAGCACATCGATTATTTCAAACGGAGCGGTTTTTTGACCTTCAATACGCGCAGGATTAACCGAATTTACAAGTTCGACAGGGTAGTTCTCTGATAGTTCACGTGCAACTATCAAACAATCATCAAAGTTTCCATCGATTTGCAAAACTTTTGCATTATGTGCGATTGCCTGAGACAATTTACCTACTGCAATCTTGCCAGTCGGCACCAAAACTGCCGAATCTAGACCAGCTTTAGCAGCGTATGCGGCAGCCGATGCTGATGTATTTCCTGTTGACGCGCACACTAGAGTCTTTGCGCCATGTGACACGGCATTAGAAACTGCGGCAGTCATTCCGCGATCTTTGAAAGAACCTGTCGGATTTGCGCCCTCAAACTTCACATAAATCGTCGGTTTCGCGTCAGCAAACAGTGATTCTAATTGTGTAGCATGTATTAAAGGAGTGCCACCTTCTTGCAATGTGACTATGTTATCCAAAATATTGTGCGTAAAAAAAGCACTATATTCTTGTATAACACCTTGCCATAAATGAGCCATTTTTTCCTTCCTACCAGTAACTACTGCGTATCAGATTCAGGTCTCCTAGTTCTAGGTTGCTGCCTGATTCCATTACGTGCATTGCGAATCGAAATCTTACGCATTTGCGACTGTTTTCTTGCTTTCGCAGCACGCACTATATCCGCAACGACAGCAGAAGCCGTCGGCTCACCACCTGCTCCAAGACCGAAAATCGCTATATCGCCGGCACCTTCTAATTTCAAAGTGATTATGTTAAAGACACCATTTGTTTCCGATAACACACCCACTGCATCGACTTTTTCAGGTGCAACCGTAAGTTCTACAGTTCCTTCCTCGAAATTTGGCGTAGCACGAGCAAGAAGTTTGTAAATCTTACCTTCTTTTGATGCATCAATCACATCCGAAGACGTAATATCTTGAATTCCAGTGATATTGACATCATCAACCGTAAAATACTTGTTCGTAATCCTCGTTCTTGAACCTGCTCCCGCACCGAAAATCATGTTTGCGAGCAATGTAATCTTCGCCGCAGAATCTTTACCTTCGATATCGTAACTCGCATCCAACTCCGCATAACCTTTTTCTTGCGCCGACTTTATCGCCTCTTCTTGCGTAAAACCGTTTTCCATTTCACCCAAGATAAAGTTCGTAGTCCCATTCAAGATGCCATGAACTGAAAGTATCTTATCGCCAAAAAACGAATCTTGCAGTAAATTCACAATCGGAATAGCACCACAAACTGCTGCTTCATACCGCAGGGAAGTGCGACTTTCGTATGCAAGCCTAAACAATTCCTGCCCATCTAGCGTCGCCAACAGTGCCTTATTTGCAGTCACAACATTTTTGCGATTGTTTATTGCACTTGTTATAAAGCTCTTCGCAGGCTCAATTCCGCCAACCAACTCCACGACAATCGCAATCTCTTCATCTTGCAAAACGTCTTCTGCGTCATGCGAAAACAACACGCCATTTTCTTGCAAATACTTTTCATCTTCGCTCGAAAACTCCAATGCAGCAACTCTCTTTAACGCAACCTCAGTCGAGGCACGCTTCGAGAACACTCCAACATTCTCTACTAACACTTTCGCGGTCGCTTTACCGACCGTCCCATATCCTATAATTCCAACTTTCACATAATTAAGAATAGCATATGTAGACACCGCATGCAATACCCAATTTGCAGGAAAAACTTATTCATGTTTTCGTAAAAATGGAGTTTTTAGTCAAAATACGTGAATTTTATAAGTATTTTGGCATAATAAGAACATTTTTTTAAGTCAAAACAGGGGAGTGGGGAGCACAATTTGCTTCCACATTACACGATAGTGTCCAGAAAGGGACTTGTCGCCCCACGTGCTACATTTCATTTCGCACGGATGAGGGCGAACACACATTGTTATTTTGTCGAATATTTCCGAGGAAACATTCGACGTATTGAGGGTTCAAGTCCCGAAGATCGGCGTTATATAATAGTGTCCAGAAAGGGACTTGAACCCTCACTGCACAAACTTACACGTGACCTAAAATAGCCACGCAAAGCGTCGCGCACATCCGCGCAAACCGTTCCGCTTCCGTTAAAACTCATATTGCCTCCAACTAAAACGCCTGTAATTACAAGCGTGTAATTAAAACAATAGCACAAAAATTAGCCCAATGCAACCTTAACACGCCGAAAACGAAATGTTACAAAAATTGTTACAATTTCTGTAACATTTGCACTATTTGTATTTTAAGTAGTAGTATTTTAATATGCAAATTACGAAACGAAAGGTCGAACCAGTAGCGACCAAAAACGGCGGAGTGCACTACCGCGTCCGCATATTCCGCAGTGGCAAGTCTACTGTCAGAACATTTAGCACCTACACTAAGGCGCAACAATTTAACGAACAAGTTGACAGAATCGGTGTCGACAACGCTATTGCGAACCTGCACATGGAGCGTGCGCAGACAGAAAGAAACCGAAACAAACGCAAAACAACGCTTCGCGAATATATGCTCCAGCACGTCGACGGACTTATTAACGTAAACGAACAATACAAAGACTTCATCGCTTCCGTCGCAAACTCACTCGGCACAATCGGCGACCTTAGACTTCGCGACATCGAAAAGGAAGACATGGAAAGAATAGTCACAGAACTCATTAAATCAGGCAATGCACCGAAAACTATTCGCAACAAATTCCGCGCAATTGCAGGTGTTATGAAAAAGGCGCACCAATCAGGAATTATACTCAGCAACCCAGCATATGGTGTCCGATTACCTCGCCTCGAGCATCATCAAATGCAAACCCTAGAACCTGACGAAATCAGAACACTCTTAGAAATAATGCACCCACATTACCGCGACTTCACACAAACTCTATTCCGCACAGGCTTACGTTTCGGCGAAATAACTGCCTTAGAAGTCGGACACTTCGACAAAGTCCACCGCACATTACACATCGAACAAGCATGGGGCGATAGAGGCAGAAAGTTACAAACTCCAAAAACGGAGCGCTCAAATCGTATAATCAATGTTCCGCCTGACATATACGACATTTTAACAGCCCACTGCAAAGGCAAAACAAAGTTAACGCGCATTTTCTCAACAATTAACGGTCACAGAATAAAGAGTGACGCATATCACAAAGTTTGGCAAAAAGCCCTCCGCATCCTCAACGGCGACCGCACTCACCGCCCAGCCCACATCACACCCCAACGCTTCAAAGAACTCCCTATAATCGACAAGCACATTCGCATTCACGACGCTCGCCACACCTACGCTTCCATGTTAATCAACAACGGCACTCCAATCGCGACAGTTTCGGATCTACTAGGTCACGCAGACATCCAAATAACAGCAAAACGCTATTCACACCTGCAAGACGCAGGCAGAAAAGCCGCATTAAAAGCACTCGGCGACGCCCCTTAACTCCCTACTCGCTCCACAACACCCAAACCTTTACCATTCCAATACAGCTTTTCAATCGGCGCATTCTCTGCCGAAATCGTCCCATTGCCAAACGTCGCTCGTTGCCATTCGCCCACGCATTCAAACTTATCGGGCATGTTATACTCACTAACAAACACAGGACAATCTTGACCTAACGCCCATTCATAGAACTTGTCATAATCAAACACAAACACTTTGTCGTAATGCCTGCCTTTGTGCTCGCAATTAGTAAATGCGTGTTTATCTCTACACCCAACTTTGCAATCTAATTGTTCGCTAATGTTTATACAAATTTGACTGTCTTTGTCTGAATTGTGACTAAACCTAGTAATTTTCTTAGAATCTCCAACATCACCATAATCAGATGTTCCACTATATGGAATATCACAGTAAACTATTGCATTGTTAGGAATTGGAATACAGCGGTAATCTTTATTAAATGTATCTAATTTGTAAGTGTCAATTGTATGCTTTTTAATAAGTGAACTTCTGTGTGTTTCTATACGGTATTCAATCTCACGCAAGTATTCATCTGTTTCACAACTGTCATTACGTATATAAACATTCATATTGCCACAAAAACTCCACACAAACAATATAATCGCTTTTTCCAACGTATTATACGATTCGTCCTCCTTTATCTCATAAAACATTTTTCTTGTTACATACATATTTACATCTGCTGGATCAATCTCCCCACGAATAAACGCCGAATACAACGTATACACAAGTTTGTTAATCTCATTATATATAACTTTGTCAAACTTAAAGCATTCAAACAGAGTATCTTGCTTATATTCCAACGCCGCCGAAGTAATCGCTCCACCCCCTCCGAACAAGTCGACAAATACTTTTTTCTCAGGAAACATGCTATGCATTTTATCAACAATAGAGCGTGCAATCGTCCGCTTCGAACCTTGATATGTAAGACATGGGAGTTTGTTAGTCATTCGCTACACCTCCCCATCCTTTCAATCCTCACAACCACAGTTTTCTACCTCCCAATACGTCCCAATTTTATCGCAACTAATGCACATCCAACCATCGTTCTCAGTGCACCAATCCGCATGCTCTACTCTGTAACAATACTCATACACATCTTTTTCACTCATCTTTCCTCCTTTTCCGTTAACAATCGTAACAATCGGCGTGTTAATTTGACATCCATTCCGAAACAGTGTAGACTTAAAGTATATGCTAGGGTATCCACAAGTCCCCCCAAAGGCAGCACCCTGTGTTGCAAAAGGTTATTTAGTAAATAACCCAGGGACGCGGGCAATGCCCTAGCATTTGCTATTTCAACCATTCAATCACTCCGTTCAACATAATTCCTAAACTGTCTAACTTTTTCCCATAATGTGGCGACTTCAAAAGACCTCTAAAACCATCGTCTAATTCCTTGCGTGACATTTTAATATATGTCAAGTCAAGCATCACATTCCGCTTGTTCTTTTTAGTCGCCGAGCCTATTGCATTTGTCAGAGTATCAAGATTCCCCTTGCTATCTTTTCCAACGCCTGGCTGTTTCAACTCATACTTCACGCCACCCATAATAAAGTCATCTGTCCGCTTTGTAGGGTCGTTGTAAATAATTTCAATTTTGACATCTGGCATAATCTTAACAGCCTCTATATAAAACTTTCGCTCATCATCATTTATACCAGCCCACGCTTTACCTCCAGTATTATCAATAACATTAGCAGGCTTTATCTTAAGGAGTTCCTTAATCTTTATTTCCTCCTTAGCCTTTGCTTTCAGAACTTTCAACGCCTTTGCTGCCTTAGCCTCCGCCTGTTGTGCAATGCGCGTCGCTTTCTCAGCCTCAGCCTTAACTCTCGCCGTCTCTTTCGCACTCTCTGCCTTTACTGCCTCTCTCGCTTCTGCCCTTTGTGCATTCTGCTTCGCTTGATATGCAATCTGCGCTTCACTGCCTTTCTTAAACTTAAACCACGGCACCGTCTTTTCTGTGCCATCAGGCAGAGTTCTAGTAACGTCGACCCATTCGCCGTCACGCTCTGCTATTTTCCTATAATACTCTGGGTCATAATCTTTGAACTTAGTCTTTGCATCTTTTCTTGATATAACTAAACAATCGCAACCTCTGTGATATGAATTAAATGCACCTGCCTTTGCTCGTGTTGAGTAAATAAAGCCACGCCCTGCAAGCATAGTGCAGAAAGCGCAAGTTATACCTCCTCTCACCTTTCTTGCGAACACATTACCTGCTTTCTCAGAGTAACGAATAGTTTCATCATTCGCGCGACATCTGACATAACGTAACATTGCGCTTCTAAGGTCTATCAATTGTCTATTTGTTCCCACTTTACTCATTGCCTCATCAAAGTCTTTCATAACTCCAAATGCATCAGAATGTATACGCGGATTAGCAATTTGGGTATCATATACTGTGTTCCACGTATAGTTAGCCAAAGTAGCCGCTTGGTTGCCAAACGCAAGACAAGTCTCCTTAAATAAATCGCGTTGCATTGCCTGCTTTGTTGCGTCATCTACTGATGAGTTGCTAATCTCTATATACGCCTGTTTATAAGTGTTATAGGATTTATTAGCAAGGTCAGTTAAGTTCTTTTGATAAGTATCAACGTTAACAACACTAAATATTTCTTTCGGCACGCTTCCAACCTTTCACTATTCCTCAACATCAACTTCGACATCTTTACTTGTTGCCAGAGATTTCCCTGCAAGTGAATAGTTCATCAACTCTCTCACATGTGCGCTACCTCTTTCTTGTTGCAGCTCCTTAACCTGATCCATATCAAACCCTGCCTCAGTAAGTGCAAGATTAGTGTCCGCCAAGAAAGGAAACGCAGAGATAAGTTTAACAATAGTATCAGCACGCGCAACACTCGACGGCATGGCAGGGTTAAGAAACTTAGGCTTAACTTGTCTTTCTGCATAAGAGAGCCCAAACACAGAAACATTACTCTTAAGAGCAAGTATCATATGTGCCAACTTCTCTAAGCCAAGTGAGTTCGAAGTATTAAGCGTCTGTGCTTCAATCACTAAGTCATCACGCGCAGTTTTCATAGCGTCTGCGGAACTTGGATTGTCTTGCACAATCCCCAAAGACGAAAGCGGCAGTCCAGTCTCTCCTGCAAACTGTGTAGCAAGTGCACGCAAGTAGTTGGTGTGTTGGTCAATAGATCCAGCAGGCAATTGCACAACGCTTGGCGTGTCACCATTCTCATCAGAGGAAATCAAGTTAATCGAACCCATATACATACGCAACTTGTCCGCTTCCTCAATCATTTTCTCATCTGCGCCAAGAACCCAGCGTTGCGGAGCAGTAAAGAACTCAGCACCTACCTCTGCACGAAGTCTAGCACGCACAGCAGAGTCAATAATGCTCATAACCGCACGCGTCAACCTGCTCCTGCCAAATGGACGCCCCAGTTCTGGTCTATGAACCAGCGCCACCATAGGAACAACACCAAGAATATGCGGAATAACTTCATCAACGCTGAACTGTTTGCCACTCTCACCCCTGCTACACACCACGATCCTGTCCTTAAAGTAGCACGTAAACTCTGTCAACTCTCCATTATCATCAACATCAGTAACAGCAAACCCAGCCTTAATGTCCTTAGT
>JAISFQ010000147.1 GCA_031263495.1 Candidatus Nutricula glyptotermitis | reverse complement strand
CCTGTTACGCCCGCTTTCTGTCCGCCCTCAAAATTGCCAACGGGCAGGCCGTTACTTGCCTTGCATACCGCAAGCCCGTGTTCGTTCATGCCGTCACATCTGCCGAACAGATTCAAGGTGGAACCGATATAGCGATATTTTCCCTTAATATTGGTGAAGGCAAAGCACATTTCCTCCATGCGGTCACAGAAGTCATAGTTTCTCGCCATTACGGTATGGCCACTCTCGGTCTTGCGCGGCAAAGCCGCCATCAGACTGCATCCTCGCTCCAGATAGGTCATGGCGTAGACCAGCGCCTGTTCCGGCGAAACGCCAACCGTGTCCGAAAAGCCCCTGATTTCCTCGTTGACGCCAGGACAATACGAATTGAGCAAGGCGTGAATTTCCGTAAACTTATCATGGGGATAAGCGTTCGGCGGCAGCAAGACCCGCCCGTGCAAGCCGGGATCGGATAGCGTCCATTTGCCTATTTGCGTACCCACTTCATAGCTCGTGCCGATAAAGTTTTTAAGATATACGGTTGCTTTTTCAGTATATGCCATTACAAGTTGCCTCCTTTTGCTATCGGATGTCGAATCACTGTTTTCAGCCTTTCAGGCGCGGTTTTGCGTGGATCACTGAGGTAGATTTCGTGATGACGGCGTCTATTTGTGAAGTCTGCATGGTAGCCAGAATTCGCTATGAACTGATCCAAAACTGCGGTGGTTCGCGGTTCGTCGTCATAAGAGCCTATGTGTAATATTTGAGCGCACAATCCTTCCGTTACGGTTTCCAACCGCGCCTTTGAAATGTCAAGGTTCGGTTTTTTCGTCGCAAGCACTGATTTAGCGTTCTCAAACATCTCAGGCGTCACGAGATCAGGTTGCCGTATAAACATCGTCCACACAAACTTGCTCTTGTCAATTATCGGCTTGCCACCACCTCGAAAATCGTCGGCGACGCTCCAAAATCCTTCAAGCGGTGGCACGACATATTCCAAAACGTGCTTGCTGCTCATCTTAATGCCATACGACAGCCCATACAGCACTTCAATCGCCGACTGATATTCCGCGCTCGTGTTCGGGTCGCCCTTGCCGTCAACCATGATAAACTGCATTTCTGGCACGTCAACAACAGACGGCGCAGTTTTCGGCTGATACAACTCGCGCTCGCTTTTCTTAAAGTCTAACTTCATACTTTCCTTATCTTTGCTCTACCACATGTACAATGCGTACTGTTAATTGTAGCATACCGGCGGTCGGTAGGTCAAATGATAATGAGTAAGGAGTAATGAAAATCAGAATTCGCCTTCGGCTCATTTTATTATAATAATTGTGAGCGGTGCAGGAAAACGCAATTGAGCGTTTGACCCCATCCGATAAAATATTACTCATTACTAATTACTCATTAAACCTTTACTTCGCCAGCACTAAATCGTCAATCCTAGTGTGCAAACTGTTTGCTTTACTTTTTAGACCATCAACTTCGTCCTGAAAACTGTCCGCTTCAGCGCGAAGTTCTTCAAGCTCCATTCTACGAAGCGTGTTCGCAGCCGCTGCCCTAATTCTTCTTTCCTCGTCAGGAGGAGTTGGGCGCATTTCGCTGATATCGTAGGTAGTATTTTCTGCCTCTTTTGCAAGTGCATCCCAATCAGTCGTCTCAATCATTTCTTTAGCGTTCATAATAACTCTCCAAAAGATTCCAATACCTCTTTCTGCATTTCATGCAATGGAACACGACAAACATTCCATCGTCCGAGTACCTACCGAGAATCTCGACTGGCACATTACCAATCAAGCCGATGCGCAAGCACTTGCCTGACGATAAAACTTCACTAACAAGCGGATACTTAACCACTGCGACTATATCTCTTGCCGTAAACCCGTGTTTCAAGGCAGATGGCAAAACTATAACTTCGTGTTCCATTTATATTCTACCACAACCAACATCGCAGTGCAACTCTCGCCTTAAACTCATTATTACATAAACCATGCTTAAAAGATTACTGTATAGCAGGTTCAAAGAGTTAACGAACTATTTTTTCGTGCATAACTATGGTGTACGTTTCCAAATTGCAAACCAACACTCATCTCATCATCTTGGCATGAAAAAGCGTGGAATAATATAGGTATGGGTTCAAAGAGTTATACGGCGAGTGGCTGGGTAATTAAAAACCCAATCACGCATTTGACCAATTCGCACTTACAAAAAACGGCTCTTACAAGTTACGATACTGTTTTCCAACGCTTCAGATTAGGAAGATGCTGTTTCAACTGCTCAACTGCTTCATCTTTCGTTACTTTTATTTCCGCGTCCTGATTGTACACATCAAGATACTGAATATTGTGGGCAATCATTTCATCTATCGTAAGATTGGCTGTAAAAGCCCCATCCTTAAAGCAGTAAACACAATAATCTTCGTTTCTACTGCCATCTTTGTTAGTCCCAAAGTCCTCGGCAGTCTTCATTGGCATACCACAACTCTGGCAACTGGGCGTAAACTCTCCATCCTTAATGCAATAGATGCAGTAATTCTCATTCCTACTGCCATCTTTGTTCGTCCCTAACTCTTCAACGGTATTCATCGACATACCGCAATTCTGACAAATTTTTGTTGCCATTTTCCCTCCTTTTAGTTATTACTACAATGCCTTTTCTTAAAAAGCACTGTTAAAAGTATAACATACCGGCGGTCGGTTTGCAAACTTTACTTCGCCATTACTAAGTCATCAATCCTAGTGTGCAAGCAAACTGCACTACTCGCGCATTTCTGCCAATAGTTCGTCAAGCGTTACATAACTTGATGGGTCTGCTTTCATTTCGGCAACGCGCGCATTAGAAAGGCGAATTTCATCTGGGTCTGTAACTCTTTCAATCACAGGCATCCAATAAAGTTCTTCCAGTATGTTTAACGCTGTTTGCGAAGTTTGATCTGGCATATCGTCAATAATCGAATGCATCCTTTCCTTCGTAGTCATCTTACCTCCTTACCTTGTATACCTGCCCTCTTGAAGCAACTCGTGTCACATAGATTACATTCTCATCATCAGCATCGATTTCAAAAATGATTCTGTATGAAGTGACTTTGAGTCTATAAACACCTTTCTTGTCCACTATTGGCTTTATATCGCCTTTAGGTGGAACTTCTTTAAGTCCTACTATGCCATCAAGTATGCGTTGTCTATACGGATTAGGTAACCGACTGACATATTTTCTTGGTTCGCGGTGTACTATTACTTCTCTCATTTATATTCTACCACAACCAACATAGCAGTGCAACTCTCGCCTTAAACCCATTATTACATAAACCATGCTTAAAAGATTACTGCACAGCAGGTTCAAAGAGTTAACGAACTATTTTTTCGTGCATAACTATGGTGTACGTTTCCAAATTGCAAACCAACCAGCACTCTCTCTCCGAATTCCGCACCGCGAAACGAAGTGTAGCGTGATGCGGAATCTTAAAACAATGCATTGCGTAGCAATTCCGATTCGCAATTATTCCTTACTCCTTACTCACTACTCATTACTCCTTACTCATTAACCCTTCACATACCCCACTATCCCAAGCACAACCGAAACAACCACAGCCACAACCACGGTCAGCAACATATCCCAAGTGAACGGATTTTGCCCCATATGCGTATCCACAAAATAACTAACAACAGGTGCAATAACAGCGCCCAACAAAAAGACGGAAACCGCCAATTTGCCCCACACATTCACTTTCGCGAACCTAAACAGCAAGAACAAAATCCACAGCGCAACTATTCCAGCAATAGCCGACGGCAACCCAATCGGCACAAACCAACCTGCCCGATCCGTTGTTGCAGTAATTTTACTTAACACATACAAATACGGAAGAATCAGCACCGTCAACACGCCTAACGAGAAAAGTACGCCATGCTTTTTAGCAGTCAACGGCGATAACACCGCCCAGCCAAACGCGACAGACAAAAGCGGACACAGTGCCCATGTAACATGCTGATTCGTGGCAATATCTACAATCAAACAGACTCCCATGGCAACAAAACACGCCAACGTAAAGACTGTGAATATAAGTTTATTGCTTTTCATTTTATCCTTTTCTTTACTCATTCAACTCCCCACCAGCCCGAGCATATCAAAGTACTTGCCACCTTCCGCTTCCATCATCGCGATGTCACTCTTTGCGTAGGGGTTATCGGTTTTAAGCCAATCTTGCCATGCTTCGCTGTTGCAAGTAAGCGGAAAAGCATCTGTGACGTGCATAGATTCGGACTTACTCCAAAGCGCGCGCCACCAGTTCAGGTCATGAAATGTGTCATTAACTTCATCAACCCAAAACGGTTTCATCTCATCGGGCACATTTCCTGCAAACTCCTTTTTCAAACCAGGCATTGCAACTGCAAGAAAACCGTCGCTTTTAAGCAGTGGTTTCATGCGTTTGTCGATGTAATCTGCGCCTGTGCCGAAGTAATAATACGCGTCCACACTGATGATAGCGTCAAAATAACCATCTGCAAATGGCAACTCTTGCGATGCATCACAGTGAATCGGAATGATTTTACCCTCCAACTCGAATGCCTGTATGCGCTTATAATTCTCAACAGCAGGTGTCCAAAGGTCAGTTGCGAATACTTGCACGCCAAATTCCTGCGCCAAGTAAATAGACGTTAACCCTGTTCCACACCCTAAATCCAGCACTCGCATATCAGGCGTAAGCGTCAAATGCCCAGCGAGTTCATCAATAATCCTAACTGCACTAGGTCCCATCAAGTTGTCCTCATAGAACTTTTTCTCAAATTCCGTGCGTTTCCCAAACTTCATAATGTTTTTCCTTCCTGTTAAAAGTATACCATACCGGCGGTCGGTTTGTTTAATGTCGGTACGTTTAATAACTAACTACTGATGAACAATTGACTCGCTATTCGTGCTACGTGCCGCAATCACAGTCGCGCCAGACATTACAACAAGCACGCCAACTGCACTTATGATGACCGAAACCCACGGATATTCGAACGGAAACTCTGCCGACTGCATGGAATCGACGTATAGAAACGCAACCAGTGCCGAACCTAGAAAAACCCCAATCAGCAGGGCATTTATGAACGACATCGCACTTTCATACGTAAGCATTTTCGCAAAATTACGTTTCGACATTCCAATGCCACGAAGCAGAGCAATTTCTCGAGCTCTAAGGCGCATATTCGTGATAATCGTACTCACGACATTCGTTGCCGCTATCAGTGTGAGCAGGGTAACAAAGCCGATTACGAAGAATCTGATGGCAAGTACGAATGCTTTTTGCCCAGTAACTTTGTCCGAATCTGGCAGTTCAATGGCGAGCGACGTTTCTATGAGATCGCCAAAATACGACCCCACCATAAACAGCACGATACTTGCAGAAAGCACCGCCACTGTCGCCCTGAAACTCCTGCGATTTAACTTTACGTACTTTGCTGCAAGCATGCCTTCGCACCCAAATAATCGCTGTACAACTGGGAATATTCGCACAGATTTATCAGTAACTACTCGTTTCTCTCTCTGTCGCATTGCATCAATCGCCGTGATTTTCGCAACTTTTCTAGCAGGAAGCCACGCAGAAAATATGACAGTACAAAAGGCAACAAGCGCGGCAAGCAGAGTCGCTTCCCACGAAAACACATAGTAAAAGTGCAGTCCAGTACCACTTTCCATTACCATTCCCGAAGCGGTCATCTCATTAAACGCTCTTTCCACGATGCTTGCGCCTATAAAATGAATAGCATTACCTAACAAACCGCCGGTCGGTATGCCAATTGCGCACAACAAAACTCCTTCATAAATCACGAGATACTCAATTTCAGCCTTTGTTGCACCGATACTTTTCAAAAGTCCGAACTGTTTTATGCGCTCACCTGCACTAACGCGGAATGCATTCGACGCGATTATGACCGATGTTGCGACGATAATTGCACCGATTACGCCCGCGAGACCATAAATCATGGCGAAATACTGTCCAGATTCCAAAACGTCCTTCTCGGTAGCATCGAGCACCATTTTCCTGCCGCTTACTGCGAATCCAGCAGTTGCCAAAATCATCGCAGTGGAGAGTGCAATAGCGGCGATTGTAAAGAATGTGTTGCTCCGTTTTTCGCCTAATGAACGAAATGCGATACGGCGAATTACCTGCTTACTGCCTGTTTTCATTCGCTATCCTCCCGTCCTCAATGCGAATAATGCGGTCAGCCATTTCAGCAAGTTCGAGATTATGCGTAATCATAACTATGGTCTGCCCGAACTCCGCGCCACTGTTTTTCAGCAATTTCATTACGTCCATACTGTTCTTACTGTCAAGATTGCCTGTTGGTTCGTCTGCAAGAACGATTTTAGGCTTCGACACGAGCGCACGCGCAATCGCCACACGCTGTTGCTGACCGCCGGACAATTGATTCGGCATACTCAGTTTTCTGTCTGACAACCCAAGCACTTGAAGCACTCGATTTACGAACTGTTCATCTGCCGTACTGCCCTCCAAACCTATCGGGAGCAGGATGTTTTCCTCTACATTCAACACTGGCACAAGATTGTAACTCTGGAATATAAACCCAATGTTACGGCGACGAAAGATGGTCAAATCATCGTCCTTCATCGCGAATATTCGCTTACCGCCAATCTCTACCATACCGGCGGTCGGTCGGTCAAGTCCACCTAACATATGCAACAATGTCGATTTTCCGCTTCCAGAACTTCCAACCACAGCGACAAATTCGCCTTCTGCAACCGTCATATCTACGCCGTCAAGTGCCTTTACGAGCACGCTTTTCGTCTCACTTCCGCCGTAGTATTTCTTAAGACTTTCTACTTTTAACACTTCATTTTTCATTACTCATTACTCCTTAGGGTCAAACGCTCAATCGCGTCCTCCTCCAAATTACTCATTAGGGTCAAACGCTCATTCGCGTTTTCCTACCCTTACTCATTAAACCCAACAACCCTGCAACCTTTACTTTCATAATAACGCAACATTTCGGGGATTTTCTTTTTGTCCCAACTTGTAATGCAATCTGACAGAACAGTAACGTCATAACCCGCTTTACGCATGTTGAAGCAGGTCGATTTGACGCAAATGCTGGCATCTGCACCTGTTACATAGAATCTATTGATTCCGTTTGCCTTAATAAAGTCTACAAACTCTTCGCTAGTTAATGCACTACTCTTGTATTTCGTGAAAACATTTTCTGACGCTATTTTCAAATCTGACGCTAATTCCGCCCCTAATGTATTAGGTATAAAGTTCCTTGCGTGAGCCGATAGATGTTCGTTCCTTATGTAAACAACGTGCATATCAGCATCAACTGCCCAATCTACGGCTTTATTTATGTTACCAATCACTTCCTTGTAATTCTTTGTGATATCGTTTTGAATATCAATCACCACTAATGCTTCATTTTTCATTACTCATTACTCCCTACTAAATCATCCATAATTCATTACTCCTTAGGGTCAAACGCTCATCCGCGTTTTCCTACTCATTACTCATTACCACTGGTAGCCACAATTCGCTTCTGTAATCGTCCGCGCACGTATCGCCATCAGCATACCACTCGATATCAGGCACATTTGCATGTTCGTAACCTGACTTAGGCAACCACTCACTAAACACCTGCTTATAAGCACTTTGTATAGCATCAGGCATCGCACCAATCACTTCAAACACCGCCCATTCACTTGCAGGAATGTCAAACTTTTCAAACCCCACTGGGCATTTTTTAGTAGTCGCAGCAGCAATCCAATAGGCAAACCCATCGTCATGCGCATTCCCGCACACACCAAGCACGCCAGCAGGCTCAAGATCCGAGAGTTCCTGCAACGCACCGAGTGTTTCCTCGCTCACAGCGTCCCACATCTTAGGGATGTTCTGCAAATTCGCGTCGTTTGCCGTAGACATAAACTCCTTCACGCCCACGACGCTGAACGCGTCCAACTTCACCATTCTACACTTCATCTATGTTTCCTCCATAACTTACAGTGCACTATAACCTATCACTTCCTTTATCGCTTCTGAAAATAGTGCCGTTAAAAAGTATAGCATACCGGCGGTCGGTCGGTCAAGTCCACCACGCCGAATTCCGCACCGCGAAACGAAGTGCAGCGAGATGCGGAATCTTAATTAAAAGTATTCGCAACGCGAATGCATTTAATCGCATTGCTACGCAATAGGGTCGAATGAGGTCAAATGAGGTCAAATGCTCATTCGCATTTTCCTTCGCTGGGTCAAATGCTCAATCGCATTTTCCTCCGTTCGCATTCTCCTTTCAAGACCACGCATCGGAGTGCGGAATTCTGAGGTGGAGTAGTGCGAAATTCAGAGAGAGGTTGTTGCGAGAATTATAAAGCGATTCATAAAATACACAGAAATTGAAACGCTACCAACAAACCACTTCCGCTGTCCATGTCCATACACATCGTGGACAAAAGTGAGTATACTCGATGGACGCTAATCTCCTAGTATAATAGATGTTGTATCTGTAAATCTATTAGAGAAAGGAGATGCCTATGAAAG
>JAISFQ010000143.1 GCA_031263495.1 Candidatus Nutricula glyptotermitis | reverse complement strand
ACAAAGGAATTCGCTTTCGCTCATACTCTAACAGCGCTGGCGTATGGTTTCGCCTACGGCGCAACAATACTTGCGCATTGCTTGGATTTTTCAGAATGAAAAATCCAAGCCTCTGCTGTGAAGCTGCTTTTTGTTTAAGAGTTACTCTGCAGCAGAGTGGCTTGGCAAGACCTAAGTCTTGCCAAGCCTTAGCGCAACATAAAAAACAACAAGCGCAGCGAAGTTGTTTTGAAAAGTTGCGGGGTAAAAGTGTGAGCACGCGTAGCGTGCGAACTCCGTTTTGTACGTAACAGTTGAAGAGTGAACTGCGATTTAATCGCATTGCTACGCAATACTTTAATTAAGATTCCGCATCTACGTGCGGAATTCTGAGGTGGAGTACTCGCGAAAGCGAATGCCATTACATACTAAGAAGCCAGATCCCGTGTCGCGCGTTTCACGCGCTACCTAGATGACAGGTAGGGTAAAGTGCGCCACGCGTGCGGCAGCAATGCACAAGCCAGAGGGCGCAAAGCGCACGCTGACGCAGTGCTATAGAAGCGTGAGCCGTTAGGCGAACTCCGAATCTCATTATTCCTTATTCATTCCTCCATTATTAACAATTAACCGCTAAAAAGGTGTATAATATATATGTGAAGAAAAAAAAGATAATTCTAGCAATCGCATTAGGATTAGGCGGAATAAACATCAACGCGACTGCAAGTGTGCTTTCGCCGATTTTGTCTATAATGCAACAAGATTATGGCATTAGTGACGGTGAAGCAGGGTTTTTAACCACTATTTTGCTAGTCGTTTGCGCGATAGCGAGCATACCGATAGGCAAGTTTGTGCAAAAAGCAGGCATTGAAGTAGCGTTCGCGAGTGGATTATTAGGCATTGCAATAGGAGATTTGCTTCGAACTATGCCTAGTTATGAGATTGTAATAGTTGGATCAGTGCTGTGCGGCTATGGAATGATTGCAGGAAACGTCTGTTTGCCATTAATAGTGATTCGTGATTTTTCAACTAGGATTAACGCGATGAACAGCTATTATGCAGGAGTTATGACATTCGGTGCATTCGTTATGACTGCTACTGCTGCGCAAATTGCTGCTGCATTTGGATGGCGCATGAATATGTATATGCTTTCGGTGATTGCACTTTTGTCGCTCATTTACTGGGTATTTGCGTTCAGAGTTTACAATGGCGGAAAGTTTAGAGTGCTTGATGTCAAAATTAAAAGTAAAACTAACGAAGCAAGTAACAAAAGTAGGGGAGAAGTCCATAAATTCTCCGATGCGCTTGTCCGCGAGAGTAAAATTCCTGTTTACAAGCGCTTAAATGTGTGGTTATTGATAATGGTCTTATCACTCAACTCGTTCGCCTTTTTCTCCTTCACCGCATTATTGCCAAAAATGATTACGCAACTTGGAATTGCTACGTCGAGCGAAGAGGCAGGGATGTATGCGAGTGTGTTCCAAGTAATAGGAATCGTCGGTACAATAGGCATAACTTTGACTTTGAAGTCATTTCTGAAAGATATTGGCACGATTGCAGTCATATTTACATGCTGGCTCGCGTTGCCAATTGGTATGTTATTTTTCCCAAACTTACTTATTTTGTGGCTAATCATGGGCGGATATGCGCAAGGATCAGGGTATGTTTACGTGTTTGTGTTGCTCGCGCGCATAACAGCAGGTCACGAGGATGCTGCCAAGGTTACAGCATTTATGCAGGCACTTTCGTACGCAATTTGCTCAGTTGGACCTACATTGATTGCGATTGTCGCTTCTGACTCACTTGAAGCGGCACTTTATATCGTTTTCGCGCTATTAGTTGTAGAATTATTTGCAGTTCTTATGCTGACTAAGCGATCTAAAAAGTTTGAAAACGTGGAGTATGCCAGCAAATAACATGTTTTATGTATGATTATAAATGCATAGCGTTTCATTTGCGGTTAATTGTAACAAAGTATCACATTTCATACACTCTCGCCAAAATATCACTTTTACTTAAATCTTTGAGTAAATGCAACTCAGGAGGGAGTATTATTGCTTCTGAATGCCGTTCACGTTCACTAAATATGTACGAATGTTCACATAAATAGTTATTTGTAACTAAAAAATGCAATATGTTGTTAACAATTGAAGTTTCTAAACGAAATGGTGGGTCGATAAAAACTACGTCATATGGTTCTCTGTTATTTGGTCTACTTACGAATTTTAACGCATCGATTTTATAGATGCTAACTTTTGTTTTTTGGGAGTTAAGCAAGAGTAGATTATGTTTAATCGAAGAAATTGACGATTGACTAGAATCTAAAATAACTCCATGACCTGCGCCTCTGCTTATAGATTCGAAAGTCAACGCACCTGAACCTCCAAATAAATCGAGTGTAGTAACCTCATAATCGGCATTAAAAACGCCCATGTTTTCAAGCGTCTGAAATAACTTTTCCTTTACAAAATCGGTCGTCGGTCGAACGCCTTTTGACGCTACTTGCAATTTAACGCCCTTATTTTCGCCTCCAATAATACGCATAGTTTAATAATACATTGACATCGCACTAAAAGTCCAGTATTCTATTAAGTAGCATTTATGTATTGGAGGAATATGCCAGAAACGATTACGACTAATGCAACTTTGCCTACGCCTACGCGGACGACGCGTGCGACGAAGAGCGAACATCCGTTGATTGTCATGAAGGATGTCAACAAGCATTTTGGCGATTTGCACGTGTTGAACAACATAAATCTTACCGTTTACAAGGGTGAAGTTGTTGTGATTATTGGACCATCAGGTTCTGGAAAGTCGACACTGTGTCGCACGATTAACCGCTTGGAGCCGATTGACTCTGGTTCAATTACGGTTGACGGAAAGGCACTTCCTGCAAATGGAAAGGAATTAGCTAAAGTTCGTTCGAAGATCGTGATGGTATTTCAGCAATTTAACTTGTTTCAGCACCGAACTGTCTTGGAAAATGTGACACTTGGACCTGCAAAAGTGCTTAAAAAACAAAAAGATGAGGCAAAGAAACAGGCACTTGACCTGCTTGAAAGAGTCGGCGTTCACAACCATGCGCATAAGTTTCCTGCACAAATTTCTGGAGGACAGCAACAGAGAGTGGCGATTGCGCGTGCACTTGCAATGCAACCTGATATAATTTTGTTTGATGAACCGACTAGTGCGCTTGACCCAGAAATGGTCGGTGAGGTACTCGATGTTATGAAAGCACTTGCAAACGCAGGAATGACTATGGTAATCGTTACTCATGAGATGGGTTTTGCGCACGAAGCAGCAGATAGGGTAGTGTTTATGCACGATGGTGAACTTATTGAAGAAGGCGAACCTGACACGTTTTTCGCAAACCCAAAGACCAATCGCGCGAAAGAGTTTCTATCAAAGATACTAAAGAATTAGTGTAACAAAACGCACAAAATGTTAACGTTGTCAACAAAACTTAACAAAAATTAACAGTGTGCGTACTTTAGCGTTGTCATTGCCGTAGCACGAACGCCATTAAAGGCATTTGCTTGCGGGATGACAAGGTACTCCTCGCTACGTACAAATCTGAGTTCACACGCTACGCGTGCTCACACTTTTACCCCGCAACTTTTCAAAACAACTTCGCTTTCGCTTGTTGTTGTGTATGTTGCGCTAAGGCTTGGCTTGCCGTAGGCAAGCCAAGCCACTCTGCTGCAGAGTT
>JAISFQ010000104.1 GCA_031263495.1 Candidatus Nutricula glyptotermitis | reverse complement strand
AGGTTATGCTAGTATGATTTACCTTGTATCTGGTAAGTTAGAGTTAGCGTTACCGAAACCGTTCTAATGTGTATTTTGGCGCATTTCCAAGACTTTGGGAGTAGAGCCATTATTAATTATTAACTATTAACTAACCCCATTATTCCTTACTCATTATTAACTAAACTCATTACACCGTAGAGCAAGTGGCGTGAACAGTAGAAAGTTGTAAATTTCGTTAACAAAACTATCCCTCTTGATTCTGCTTTGAAAACGGTGTACAATGTTAAACAAATAGTGCGCGATTTTCGTACTGTTTGATGAACGTGCTAAAATGTGGTGCGCGAGCAGGAGGTTTGTGCGCTGAAATGGCAATTGTGAAAGGTGCAATATGAAGTATGTATATGCCTTTGCTGAGGGCAATAGGACGATGCGCGAGGTTTTGGGTGGTAAGGGCGCGAATTTAGCAGAGATGACAGGGCTCGGGCTACCTGTTCCGCGTGGTTTTACGATAACGACCGACGCGTGTAAGAAGTATTATAAGGACGGCAAAAAGTTGTCCGACGAGATTTATGATCAGATTTACGAAGCGCTTGAAGATTTGGAAAAGTTGACGCGCAAAAAGTTCGGCGATTCTAGGAATCCGCTACTCGTAAGCGTGAGATCAGGTGCGCCAGTGTCGATGCCTGGCATGATGGACACAGTTTTGAACTTAGGGTTGAACGATGACGTGGTCGAAGGGTTGGCGAATGCAACTGGTAATCCGCGTTTTGCCTACGATTCGTATAGGCGCTTCATTCAGATGTTTTCGGACGTCGTAATGGGCTTGCCTGGGGACGAATTTGAAGGCTATTTGGAGCGTTACAAGAAGGAGCATGGCATAAAGAATGACGTAGACTTATCGACTGAAGATTTGGTCGCAATAACTAACCATTATAAAGATGCATATCGCTCGATTACTGGCAAAAAGTTTCCGCAGAAGCCAAAAGAGCAGTTGATTGCGGCTGCACTTGCGGTTTTTGGCAGTTGGAACAACGAACGCGCTGTCGTATATCGCAGGTTGAACGATATTCCGGCGAATTATGGAACCGCAGTAAATGTACAAGAAATGGTTTATGGTAACCGCGGAAACAACTCAGGAACAGGCGTTGCGTTTACTCGTAACCCCGCGACTGGCGAGCGCAAATTGTATGGCGAGTATTTGATAAACGCGCAGGGCGAGGACGTCGTCGCAGGAATTAGAACGCCTGAGCCGATTGACCGCTTGAAGAAAGAAATGCCACATATTTATGCCGAGTTTGAACGCATTTGCACGATTTTGGAGCACCATTTCCGCGACATGCAGGACATGGAGTTTACGATTGAAGAAGGCAGACTGTTCATGTTGCAGACGCGTAATGGCAAAAGAACTGCTGCTGCTGCGATAAAAGTTGCTGTAGATTTGGTACAAGAAGGCATGATTACTCAGCGCGACGCGATTTTGATGGTCGAACCGAAACAACTCGATCAGATTTTGCACCCAGTCTTTGATACTGAAAGCGAAGCGGAGGCGACGGTAATTGGCGAAGGTTTGGCTGCGTCACCAGGTGCTGCGACTGGGCAGATTTATTTCAGTGCTGCCGATGTTTTGAAGGCGCATAATGACGGCATTGATAACATTTTGCTCGTCCGAATGGAAACTTCGCCTGAAGATATCGAAGGCATGAATACTGCGGATGGCATTTTGACAAGCCGCGGTGGAATGACGTCGCATGCTGCGGTTGTTGCACGTGGAATGGGCAAATGCTGTATTTCTGGCGCAGGAGAACTGGAAATTGACTTGCAGGCTAAGACGCTGACCGCACCGAATGGCACTGTGTTCAATGAAGGCGACTTTTTGTCCTTAAATGGCACGACTGGCAAGGTCTACGCAGGTCAGATTAAGACAGAACCACCTGCGATTTCTGGCGACTTTGACAAGTTTATGGCGTGGGCAGATGCTGCTAGAAGCCTTAGGGTTCGCGCGAATGCTGATACACCAAAAGATGCTATGCAGGCAGTCGAATTCGGCGCTGAAGGAATCGGGCTTTGCAGAACTGAGCACATGTTCTTCGGCGAATCGCGCATTTTGAAAGTCCGCAAGATGATTTTGGCAGACACTATCGAAGAGCGCGAAGCCGCACTTGATGAACTTTTGCCACTTCAACGCAAAGATTTCATCGATATGTACAGGGTCATGAACGTGCGCCCGATGACTATTCGCTATCTCGATCCGCCACTGCACGAGTTCCTGCCACACACCAAAAAGGAAATCAGGGCTTTGGCGCGTGAACTCGATAGATCCCCTGAAGATCTCGAGAAACGGATTGAAGAACTTAGTGAAGTGAACCCGATGATGGGTCACCGCGGTGTTCGTCTTGCGGTCACATATCCTGAAATCGCAGTCATGCAGACAAAGGCGGTAATCAGTGCTGCAATTGAGGTTAATAAGGCAGGAATTGGTGTTACACCTGAGATTATGATTCCACTTACGACCGATTTGAAGGAACTTAATTACGTCAAGGAAGTGGTTTGCAAAACTGCGGACAAGATGATTAAGGAATCGCGTACATCGATGAAGTACGAGGTTGGGACGATGATTGAAACACCGCGTGCAGTATTTTTGGCGTGGGAATTGGCGCAAGATGCAGAGTTCTTTTCATTCGGCACGAACGACTTAACCCAACTCACATTCGGTTTTTCGCGTGATGACGCAGGTAAGTTTATCGGCGACTACATTAAGAAAGGTATTTTCGACACCGATCCGTTCGCAAGAATCGATGAGCACGGAGTCGGAGAGTTGATAAAAGTCGCGGTCAACAAGTCAAAGAGCATACGACCTGAGATTTCAGTCGGCATATGCGGCGAACATGGTGGCGACCCAGGAAGCGTCGAGTTCTGCCACAGAGCAGGCTTAAATTACGTTTCGTGCTCGCCATTCCGCGTGCCGATTGCAAGATTGGCTGCGGCACAGGCTGCGGTTAAAGAAGACGCGACTAAAAAAATAGTCGAAGTAGTAGAAGTTAATGAGTAATTAGTAATGAGTAATGAGTAATTGTTAACGGTGTTCACACTCGCTCACAATTAATTATTATAGAATGAGCCGTAGGCGAATTCCGAATCTAATTACTCCTTACTCATTAGCGAGGTGATAGCCGAGCGTTCATTACTCATTATTTTAGTAAAGGATAAGTTATGAAAACAATCGCTGATTTAGGCAATTTAACTGGTAAAACAGTATTTGTAAGGTCAGATTTTAACGTTCCACTTGATGGGACTAAGATTACTGACGATGGAAGAATTCGGGCGGCATTGCCGACGCTCAAATTGCTAGCAGAAAATGGCGCAAAAATCGTCATCGCGGCACACTTGGGCAGACCAAAAGGCAAGCCAGATCCCGTATTTTCGCTCTCCCCTGTTGCGCACAGGTTGAAGGAGTTGTCGGGACTAAAAGTCACTTTGGCAAAGGACACAGTAGGGCAAGATGCAAAGGCTAGAATCGCTGAACTGCAACAGGGCGAAATTGTGCTTTTGGAAAATGTGCGCTTTGATGCAAGGGAAACATCGAAAGTGGACGCTGAGCGTGAAGAATTGGCAAAACTACTTGCAGAGCCAGTTGATGCGTTCGTTTCCGATGGTTTCGGCGTGGTTCACAGGAAGCAGGCGTCAGTGTATGATATTGCTGCATACTTGCCATCAGCAGCAGGTTTGCTAGTTGAGAAGGAAGTTAAGGCGTTATCAAAGGCGACAGAGAATCCTACTAGACCGCTTACAGCAGTTTTGGGTGGCGCAAAAGTGTCCGATAAACTGGGCGTAATCGCAAATCTCATTCAGAAAGTCGATAAGTTAATTATCGGTGGCGGAATGGCGTATACGTTTTTGGTCGCAAAGGGTTATAGCGTCGGAAAATCGTTGCTTGAGTTAGATCAAGTGGACGCATGCAAGGTGCATTTGCGGGAAGCGGAAGCGAAAGGCGTTGAGTTGGCACTGCCTGTCGACATAGTGGAAGCGGATAAAATCGACGACGCTGCAACGACGCGCATTGTGCCTGCTGACGGCATCGCGGACGATAAAATGGGGCTAGATATTGGTCCTGAAACGCGCAAAAAGTTTGCGGAAATCATCGCAGATTCCAAAACGCTTGTCTGGAATGGACCGATGGGCGTTTTTGAAGTGAAGGCGTTTGAAGCGGGCACGAATGCGATTGCAGATTCGTTTGCAAAAGCGACTGCTGACGGCGCATTTACGATAATTGGCGGTGGCGATTCTGCTGCTGCGGTTCGTAAACTTGGCTTCGCTGAGAACGCATTTTCGCACATTTCGACTGGCGGTGGCGCAAGTTTAGAGTTTTTGGAAGGTAAAACATTGCCAGGACTTGCAGTTTTGGCATAGTGCAAGTAGAAAGGAAAAGTTATGAGTAAAAGAACACCAATTATCGCGGGTAACTGGAAAATGAACCTGAATTACACGGAGTCGGTTCACTTGGTGCAGGGGTTGTATTGGCAACTTCGCGACGCCACATACGATTACAACGCGGGCGAAGTGCTGGTCATACCGCCATTTGTGGACATTCGAAGCGTTCAAGTGCTTGTCGAATCCGATGAGTTGCCGATAAAATATGGCGCGCAGGACATTTCGACGCATGATAGTGGCGCATATACAGGCGAAGTTTCGGGGTCAATGATTAAGGCACTCGGCGCAAGTTACGTTTTGGTCGGTCACTCGGAGCGTCGTCAATACCACGCAGAAGATTGCCCTGACATCTTGATTGGCAAGATTAAGCAGGCACTTAAGAATGAATTGACACCGATTTTCTGCGTTGGCGAGAACTTGGAGATTCGCGAGGCAGGCACATATAAGGAGCACATTTTGAAGCAGGTTTCTGATGTACTGCAAGTGTTTTCAGGCAAAGAAATCGCAAACTTTGTAATCGCCTACGAGCCAATTTGGGCTATCGGAACAGGTAAAACTGCGACTGCTGCTGATGCGCAAGAAATCGCGTTTGAGATTCGTAAGTTGATTCTAGAGAAGTCCGGCGACGAGGTTGCAGACAGCGTTCGCATTCAATATGGCGGATCTGCGAAATCGTCAAATGCTGCCGATATTATGGCTGGCGCGGACGTCGATGGGTTGCTGGTTGGTGGCGCGTCGCTGGAAGCCGAAGAGTTTTCCAAGATTGTTCGCATTGCGACGAAAGCATAGTTGTTGATTCGTTATTAAGTACGCCGAGCGAAAATGATTTTTGCTTGTTCTAGGCTTAAACTATGCATATTGCATATACATAGTTTAGCGTTTACGAACATCGCATAAAATCATTTTCGCTCGGCTTGGTTGTGTTTTAGTTCAATCTCTCTTATCATCCTGTCGAAATCGCTTTCGTATTGCGACAGTTCTTTTTGCTTATACTTAATGAACTCCTGTTCTGCTTTTTTGATTGCTTTTTCGTGCGAGACTTTGCCTTTGCCTGGGAGCAGTGGGCGGTTTGTGGTCGATAAAATCTCGTTAAGTTTGTCGATCCATTCTTGCATAGTCATGGTTTTTTGCTCGATTGCTTGGAGTTCGGCAAAATCTAGGTACTGCGAAACGAGTAGGTTTAAAACTTGCAGTTCCTTTTCTGATAGGTAATTCTTGGCGATTTTCACATCATCTTTCGTTATGTAATTGCCTTTAAAGTTCGTCATTCCGATTGCAGGTTTTTCGCTGTCCACTCTGTCATAAATTACTTCGGCAGCAGTATGTTTGTGTGCGGCGTAGTGCATTTTGTTTTGAACTGTGGCGAAAAATTCGCGCGTCAAATCGGTTTGCGGATTATAGTCAATCGCTGTTGCATAAATGTCAGTAACATATTGATACAGATTGCGCTCACTTGAACGAATGTCGCGGATTCGCTGCAGTAACTCGCGGAAATACCTGTTGCCACCGCCTTTCAGTCGCTCATCGTCCAATATATAGCCTTTTTGTATATATTCGCGCAGATTTTGCGTCGCCCACATGCGAAATCTCGTCGCGACCTGCGATTGCACTCTGTAACCGATAGCGATTATCATGTCCAAGTTGTAGTGGTCAATCTTACGTTTAACACTGCGTTTCCCTTCTTGGCGAACTAACAAGTATTCCTTGTGAGTTCGTTCTTCGCTTAACTCTTCATCTTGCAGTATGTTTTTTATGTGCAGGCTGATATTTTGTTGCGAAGTTTCGTAAATCGCGGCTAGTTGATCCTGCGTCAACCAAATATCGTCGCCGTCGAAGCGCACATTAACGTTCGTAATGCCGTTGTCATCCTGATAGATGACTATTTCGCCCATTGCTCTTTCCATACTTAACAATATAGCACGTACGCCATCGCAAATCAACTGCAAAAAAATATTCGTGCATAACTGAGGTGTACATTTACGATTTGCATACTACATTTCAACACAGTAGTTAAACACAACATAACTCGTGGATAGCTTTTGTAACAAAGCCTGCTCAATTGCTATTGACATTGGTTTCGAATGGGAGTATCGTAGGCCGATGGCAGAATTTGGAAATGCGAAATTGACCTCCGACCCGAGTCAGATTAGACGAAACATATAAGCATTTCGCTTAAGTTTTGAGCCTAGTATGCGTACATCTTTTGTTGTTTGTTGTCTTGATTTGCGTTTGCGGCTGTGGGATGACAAAAAAGGCATTCACCTGGTGGATCGTACTCTAGATGCACTTCGTTAGTGTAACATCGCATTTTTTTCTGCCTTGAGCAGGTGAAGTTTCGCTTCTTTTCCGTATATGTAATCGCCAACTACGCCATCGGACTTTACGACTCTGTGGCATGGGTAAACTATGGGGTATGGGTTATTGTGAAGTGCATTGCCGATTGCGCGTTCTGAGTTTGGGTGCCCGATGTCTTTTGCAAGTTTTGAATAAGTTACTGTTTCGCCATAGGGAATAGTGAGCAGGTAATTGTAAACTTTGCGCTGAAAATCGGTCAAGAAATCTAGTGCGCTTATGTCAGGAACGTGTTTGAACGCTTTAATCTTGCCGTCGTAAAAATCGCCGAGTTCCTTTATGTATTCGCCACCTAATGTTACACTTTTTTGCCACGACGCATCGATTTCTGCCTGCGATAAGTCAGGGGAGTGGACTGCGATTGACAATTTGTTCGCATACTTAAATATCCTGTCGGTTGGAATGCATTTTGCCTTAGCGACTTCGTCACCAATAACTTTTACGTCAACTTTCTTGAACTTCAACTTTTTGGCGGTAATTTGTGATGGAATATTGCAAAGCAGTGCGTCCCAAAGTAATGGTTTACCGCCTGTATAATCGTTCTTTTTTACAAAATCTGCAATTGCGCCGAAAACTTCAGGAATTGCGCCTATTCCACGTGCTTTTTCTGTCATAACAGAGCCAATCGTGCAATCTTTGCGTAGCGCAATACTGCCAAGGAACAGGCTGTCTTTTTCTGTAACTATATTTTCGCGCCACTTACTCCTAATCGCGAACTCGTAGCCAATTTCGCCACTTTGCTCTATACCATTCGCATTTACCCAGTTCACAGCCTCGTTTTTCGTGTACGGAAACGGCGGTCCCCAAATAAAGCGTGCAGTATTCACGTCGTTATACGTTTCGATTAACTCAGGAACATCGTAATCGCGGTATTCCGTAAGCGCAAAGCGTGCAGTTTCTAATTTTGGAAGCATGTTAATATGATAGCACATATTTTTAATGAGTAGGGGAGGGGTGACATTTTGTTTTGATAATAACACCACAATAACAACGGCTCTTGCATCCCACTCCCAAACCGTGTATCATTTAACCATAAGAAATTTGAGGTAACCATATGATAAAATCTGAAGCAAGATTGAACTTTACAACAGGCACTACGCGTGCAGTTTTGTTAGCAGTGCTTGCAATCACGATAACCTGCTCTGCAATCTTTCTCGATTTGTCATCTGTAAATAGCATAAGTATCCAAGGGAAAGAGTTTTTGGAATCGGGTGCTGCGACGTGGGAACTTACGAATAAGAACACAATATCGCCTGTTAGATGTGATAACTTGTCAAAAATCGATGGAATCTTGCACAGCGGAGCCATAAGTGAGGAAAACATGACAATCACGCCCATTTCGATGCCTGGAACTTCAATTCCTGTAAACACAGTAAGTCAAGATTTCTATAAATTACTCGACTTAACAAGCCTAGATTTATCTACGCCTGGCATATTCATTCCGACTGTCATTTCCGAGCGATTAGGCATCAGAGCAGGGGATTCCTTTTTGACAAAAAGCGGCGAAATATTTGTAAGTGGTGTATATAATTATCCTGATGATGGAAGGCAAGGTTCATTAGGGTTCGCAGCATTGGCGCCGTTAGATGAAAGGGCAAGCCCAAATCGCCTGTTAGATTCATGTCAAGCGACGATATGGGGACAAAATGACTCATTGAAAACCATGCTTTGGACTGCATTAGAGAGTAAAGAAGAATCGGCAAATTCTAGAGTCAAACCTGAAATCGCGCAGTTGAACGGCAAGTTTGGCATAACGTTTGAGGGCGTAAAACTCTATGATTCGCGTGACACAAAGTATTTAGGTGTTTTGGTGCTATTAGTTTGCACACTTTTAGGTTTTGTATTTATCAGAATACGTCGCTTAGAAATTGCATCTTGGCTGCATGTGAGCATGAAAAAATCTGATGCACTCAAAATCTCACTGCTTGAAATAGCGCCAATCATCTTTCTTGCACTCATTACATCAATCCCAACATTTCTATTTGCATACATCGGTGCAGATTCCTCCGATACACTAACCTATATTTTTCTTGCAGCACGCATTTTCTTAGCCTCTGCAATCGGCTTGCTTTTTGGCACCACACTCGGCATAGTTGCGACCAAAGAACGGCATTTGTTTAAGTATTTCAAGGAGAGGTAGCCAATGTAGTAAGAGTTAATAATTAATCACTTCGCGCTAGGTAAATAATTAAGTTCAGAATTCACGACTGTGTTGCTAGGTGAACTCAAAATCAGTTAAGTTAATGGCTGACTCTGAGCACTTTCTTTGGCGCGAGCATCCCATCTGAGAGTTCTGAAACCGCCACCAATTCGCCATCATAAATCACGCCAACATTGCTTCCGCTTTTTGGCATAAACCCATCAGGAACTCTAATTTTGCGCCCAAAACTTAAATCTTTTGCGTCGTCAACAGTAACTTCTACTACTGGCATTACATGCTTGATTGCGTCTTCTAGCGATAATGTCTTACCTGCGTTTTCTATGTTGAAGTTTCCGATTTTTGTCCTATGGAGCATTGTGATGTGCGCAAATGTACCTAGTTTTTCGCCGAGGTCACGAGCTAATGCACGGATATATGTGCCTTTTGAGCAGGAAACTTTTGCTGTAATTGTGTTGTGCGCTGTGTTTTGGATGGTGAAATCGTAGATTGTGACTTTTCGCGCGGGCAATTTGACATCTTTGCCTTTTCGTGCCAAATCGTACGCACGTTTTCCATCGACTTTTATCGCGGAAAATGCACTCGGAACTTGAGAAATTTCACCTGTAAGGCAGGAAACTGCATGCGTAATGCCTTGCGGTGTAACACTTTCCAATCTGCCAATATCAGCGACAGCGATTGTTTCGCCTTCGGAATCGTCGGTCGTGGTGGCAGTGCCGAGTTGTATTTCTGCTAAGTATTCTTTATCTGCGCCTGTAAAGTATTCGAGCAATCGCGTAGCATTTTTACCTACTGCGATTAGTAGAAGTCCTGTTGCGAGTGGGTCTAGTGTGCCAGAATGTCCAACAGATTTTATTGCGTATTGCCTGCGAATTTTTGCGACAACATCAAAACTTGTGCAACCACTTGGTTTGTCTACGAGCAGAAAGAACGAATCCGCAGTGTGCGATTTTGGTGCGTTATCATTTACAGTCATAATTCGTTATCATCTGCGATTGACTTTGCTTTTGGTTCTTTGTATGGGTTCGCATCTCCTGCAAATTGAGCAGTTTTGCGCAGTTTGTCAAGTTCTTCATCTGCAAGGCGTGCTTTTTGGAATTCGTTCGCAAGTTCAGCAGATTCACGTGGCATTTCATCGTGAATAAAACGAAGTTCAGGAGTAAGCCTAGTGTTTACAACCTTCCCAATTTCCCTGCGCACTACGCCTTTTCCGCTTTCAAGTGCCGCTGCTGTGTCTTCCACTATGCTCTCACTCTCCGCAAAAGTTGTCCAGAAAATGTACGCAATTTGCAGGTCACCGCTCATTTTTACATCTGTAACCGTCGTAACGCCAATCCTTGTGTCACCCAACTCGTTATCAATTACGTGAGCTGCCACGCGGTGTATTTTGTGCGCTATTGATTGCGCACGAGGTGTTTCCGAATATTTTGAATGCATGTTAATAGTGTAGCATATTTTTGATTTGCGAGTAACTTCAGGGGTTGGGGGGGGGGTGTGCAAGAATGTGTGGAGTTTTTCTATCACTCTTTTATTCTTCGCACGTAACGTACTTTCTCGCTAATCACAAATCCCGCATCGCATTCGCTTGCTAGATGACAAGGCAAGGAGCATCCGCTATCGCTCATACTATTTTTAAGATTCCGCGAGGGTCAAACGGGGTCAAATGCTCATCCGCATTTTCCTCCGCGTTTTCCAGCACGGAATTCTGAGTGGGAGTTGTGCGGAATTCAGAAATGAAGTACTGCGTGGCATTAAGAGTACTCCTTGTCATCTAGGTAGCGTTGGCAAACGTAACGTAAGTAGTGTATTATATTAATATGCTAATTTCCGATAAAGATATACAAAGTTTCATCGACGACGGCGATATAGTTCTTGAACCGTATGCAGGTGAATTGTTGCAGGCGTCGAGTATTGATGTACGCCTTGCGAACCAGTTTTTAGTGTTTGATAACCATAAGTATGCGTATATTGACCCTGCCGAGGAGCAAGATGGTTTGACGCGCATGGTTGAAGTAAAGGATGGTGATCCATTTATCTTGCATCCTGGTGAGTTTGTTTTGGGGTCGACAGTCGAGAAACTGTCACTATGCAGTTCAGTTGCAGCGCGTCTTGAAGGTAAGTCTTCGCTTGGAAGATTGGGTATTTTGACGCATTCAACTGCAGGTTTTATCGACCCTGGCTTTTCTGGCAGCATCACGCTTGAACTTTCAAACATATCGCGTCTGCCTGTCAAGCTCTGGCCTGGCATGCGAATTGGGCAGTTGTGCTTTTTCCTGCTTTCTTCGCCATCTGCAATTCCGTACGGTTCTGCCAACGCATCTTCGCATTACCAGGGGCAGATCGGTCCGACATCATCTAGAATTTATGATGGGTTTGTGAAATTGTAACGCGTTGCATTCTGTCCCCAACCAGTGTAAACTAATACTATGGTAAATGGAATTGACTACTTCTCGGCGCAAAAAGACGTGGTTGCGCTGAGGCTTGACGGCGTTTTAATGGATTTGCGCACGGAGTTTGACGAAGGCGATATGGCGAATGTCGAGCCAGTAACTCTTACATCTGCTGATGGGTTGCACATTTTAAGGCATTCGTGCGCGCATGTGTTGGCGCAGGCAGTGCAGGATATTTTCGAAGGCGTGAAGTTGGGAATCGGACCTGTAATCGACAACGGGTTTTATTACGACTTCCAAACAGCGGACAATTATGCGTTCACGCCTGACGATTTCAAAGCGTTGCAAAAGCGTATGCAAAAGATTGTGAACGAAGGGCAAGATTTTAGGCGCGTCGAGATAACCGAAGCAGAAGGCAAAAAACGTCTCGCAAATGAGCCTTTCAAAATTGAACTTACAGAAAAGAAAGGCGAGGGCGATAATACGCTCACAATTTACGAAAACGTCTCGCGAGCAGGTGAAGTCAAGTGGTTTGACCTGTGCAAAGGTCCGCATTTACCGAACACAAAGTACATAAGTAACGGTTTCAAACTCACGAAATCATCGGCGGCGTACTGGTTAGGAAACGACAAAAACCCATCCTTACAGCGCATTTATGGCACGGCGTGGGCGAGTAAGGACGATTTGAACGCATATTTACAGGCACTCGAAGAAGCAGAAAGGCGCGATCACAGAAAGTTAGGCACGGAATTGGATCTGTTCTCGTTTCCAGACGAAATCGGTTCTGGACTGCCTGTTTTCCACCCCGACGGCGGTATTTTGCGCATGGTCATGGAAAATTATTCGCGCGAAAAGCACCTGCAACAAGGCTATTCGTTCGTAAACACTCCGCACATCACGAAGGGCAAACTTTACGAAATCTCGCAGCATTTGAGTTGGTATAAGGACGGCATGTTTCCGCCCATGCATTTGGACGAGGAAAAAGACCCAGTAACAGGCGAAATTACGAAGCAGGGCGTCGATTATTATCTGAAACCTATGAATTGCCCGATGCACAACCTGATTTATCGTTCGCGCACTCGTTCGTATAAGGAACTCCCGCTCAGGTTATTCGAGTTCGGCACTGTGTATCGCTACGAAAAGTCTGGCGTTGTGCACGGTTTGACGCGCGTTCGCGGGCTCACTCAGGACGACGCGCACATTTACTGCATGAAGAGTCAAATGCTAGGCGAACTGACAAGCCTTTTGCGGTTTGTGCTCGATTTGCTGAAAGATTACGGTTTGAACGATTTCTATCTTGAACTTTCGACCAAAGATCCCGAGAAGTTTGTCGGCACAGATGACGTTTGGGAGGAAGCGACCAGCGTTCTTAGTTCTGTTGCGGAAGAATCAGGTCTCGAACTGGTGTTAGATGAAGGCGGTGCGGCATTTTATGGACCCAAAATCTCGGTTCAGGCAAAGGACGCGATCGGCAGAACTTGGCAGATGTCGACGATTCAGTTGGACTTTAACTTGCCACAACTTTTTGACCTTAAATACCAGTCCAGCGATGGAGTTTTGGAGCAACCAGTCATGATTCACCGCGCACTTTTCGGTTCTATTGAGCGCTTTTTCGGTGTGCTAACTGAGCATTACGCAGGCGCATTTCCCGCGTGGTTGTCGCCTACGCAAGTCACGATGATTCCAGTTAGCGATGAATTTAATGGCTACCTTTCACTGATTGCAAACGAACTTCGCTCGCAAAATGTGCGCGTAAAAATTGACGACACGGACGACAGATTCGCTAAAAAAATACGCAATGCATCGAAATCAAAAGTGCCTTTCATAATCATCGCAGGTCAAGAAGACGCAGATAATGGCGCAGTTTCGTTCAGATATCGCGATGGCAAACAGGAAAATGGTGTAAAAATCGCCGACGCAATTCGCAAAATAGTCCGCAAGATCGAATCGAGAGAAAATGACTGAAACTGCTGAAAACGTAAGTGATAATGAGCAAAATTGCAAGAATTTGACCGAAATTGACCGAAATTGCGCGAATTTGACTGAAACTGAGCGCGAAATTGGCGAATATAACGAGCGCATTTACAATCCGCAACGCATGGCATACATAAATGGCGACGCGAAACCAAAAAGCACGGATGCGAGAGATTGCCCATTTTGCCTGCCCACAACTGGTATTCACGAACTTACCGACGATGATACCGAGCGTTTTATAATCGCAAGATCCGAGTTCTGCTTCTCAGTTTTGAACTTATATCCATACAACACAGGGCACGCGATGGTCATTCCATACCGCCACACACCATTTTACACCGACCTTACACCTGATGAACTTCAAGATTTTACCGCAACCACTGTAAAACTAATCAACGCAATCAAGCACGCCAGTTCGCCTGACGGATTTAACATCGGCATGAACCAAGGACGAGTCGCAGGAGCAGGCGTTTCCGCGCATTTACACCAGCACATAATTCCGCGTTGGCTCGGTGACGCAAACTTTTTCCCAATCATCGGCAAGACCAAACCCATGCCTTTCAACTTGGACGATTCGTTGAGGATGTATAGGGACGCGTTTGGTAGTTAATGAGTAAGGAGTAAGGAGTAATGAGTAATTAGTAGTGAGTAATGAGATAATGCATTCGCCTGACGGCTCATACGATTCTTAAGATTCCGCATCACACTACACTTCGTTTCGCGGTGCGGAATTCAGGAGTGAAGTACTGCGTGGCATTAGGAGTACTTCTTTGCTACGTACGAATCGGAGTTCACACGCTACGCGTGCTCACACTCTAATCCCGCAACTTTTCAAAACAACTTCGCTTACGCTCGATCTTTTGAAAAGTTGCGCTAAGGCTTGGCTTGCCTATGGCAAGCCAAGCCACTCTGCTGCAGAGCAACTCTTAGCCCAAAAGCAACTTCACAGCAGAGGCTTGGATTTTTCATTCTGAAAAATCCAAGCAATGCACAACCCCAGCGGGCACGAGGCGATAGCCGAAGTGTACGTTGACGCTAGCGCTATAAAAGTGTGAGCCCGTAGGGCGAACTCCGATTTAAGTGCGTTGCGTGAAACGCAACGCAACAGAAGCATGAACGAGAGTGAATTCCGATTCCCGCGCGAGGCGCGCCGAGCGCAGTTATTAACTATTAACTATTCGTTATTAACTAACCTCATTACTCCTTACTCCTTACTCATTACTCCTTACTCCTTACTCATTACTCACTACTCCTTACTCATTGTGGCGTGTTTTTATGCATTGCATTAAATAGTAGTGTATAATTAATAGTAGTATAAACACAAACGTTGTGGCAGAAGTGCGGTAAAACTCTGCAATATGCTGAGGTTTATCAAAGTAGAAGGAGAGAAATATGAGTTGGAAATCGTTCATTGGACTTGACGAAAAAACAGACGATGATGACTACTATGACGAAATGGATGAAGACGTGGAAGTTGCGCCACGCAAGCAGGAGCGACATCCGAGTGCGGTTCAGCCTGTAAAGCAGTTAAGACCTGCGATAAAGAAGATTCTGACGGTTCAAGCGGAGGATGTCAAGGAAGACATGCGACGTGCTGGTACTGCGTTTCGCAATGGTACACCAGTGATTTTGAACTTGCATGCACTCAGTGACACTGAGGTTCAGCGTGCGCTTGACTTTGCTTCAGGTTTGCAGTTTGGACTTCGTGGGACGATTAAGAATGTTTCACCGAAGGTATTCCTGCTCATGCCTCAAAACATGGAAGTCGAGGACAAAGAGGAAGTTGATATTGACGCTCGCGATTCAGAGTCGATATTTGATTAGTACTTGTGTTCTTTTAGAAACTGTGCACGTGTTTGATTGCGAGAGAGTTTCGTTGGTGATATTAGGCAGGTAGAATGCATGAGGTAAAGTCGACAAATAGAACGCGTGAACAGGTGATTGTTGTTCTTTTTGCCATGCTTGCGATTGTGATTGTCGCTGTCCTTACGTATTATCAAATTTTTGCAGCACCACAATTAAAAGATGAAGCAAGTAAATATTATAAAACTAGCGAGACAGAAATACTTCCACTTCGTGGCATGATTACTGACAGGAACGATCAGGTGTTCGCGCTTTCAAGAAGGCAATATCAAGTTGGTGGTTCTCCTGATTATATACAGCAATTCGTGCCGATAGATTGCGATGGAAAAAACGATTCTGTTTGCAATTTTGTGTGGAAAAAAGATGCTGATGGCAAAAATGTAAAGGCAAATGTCGATGCACTCGCTGCAGTCGGGATAGCAAAAATACTTGCTCCAGTCCTAAAAATGGACGAAATGGAATTGGCGGCTAAGCTAAATGGCGATACTCCATATGTCACGATAGAGCAAAAAGTGGACGCTGACCTCGCGCAAAAGATTCGTGACTTAAACATTGGCGGTTATATTCAACTCAACGAAATCGCTGATTCTAATTCGCACAAACGTGTTTATCCAAATGGCAACACTGCTGGACCAATCGTTGGCAGTGTAGGATATGCTGAAAATGGCATTGATGTCACTGGAACTGCAGGAATTGAGCAACTTATGAATGAAGAATTGACTGGTACGTCTGGTAAAATGACAAAAATGCAAGCGGGTGATGGCACAAAGATTCCTAGTGATTATAACACAAACATTCCTGCTCAAGATGGTTTGAATATCAAAACCACACTTGATATGGATGTTCAGCGTTATACACAGCAGATTTTGGATACTGAAAAGAAAACTGGTTACGCAGATTGGGGCATTGCAGTTGTCGAGGAAGTTAAAACTGGTGCGATTATTGCTCTAGCAGAAACCGATGCAGCAAAGGCGGGGACGGCTGAAGTCGCAAAGGAGCCCTCAAAAGCAATTTCTTACGTTTTTGACCCCGGTTCGACCATGAAACCATTAACTTTTACTAAGCTTTTGGAGAAAAAACAGATTGTGCCAGATAGTGAGTTTTATGTTAGTGATTCGATAGTGATGGATGGTGAAAAATTCAAAGACTCTACAGAGCATGGAACATTACGTCTTACTGCGACTGGTATTTTGGCAAGGTCATCGAATGTCGGTACTCTTTTGGCATCCGAAAACTTGAATTTAGATGAAAGATATGCGAATCTTGTGCGTTTCGGTTTTGGCAGTAGAACTGGTATAGGCTTTAATGCCGAGCCGAGCGGATTGCTTCCCTGTGCGAGCATGGTTTATGATGACGATGGTAAATGCACGCAGATTTGGGATGGGAGGACTAAAAACACCATACTTTTTGGACAGGGGATTAGCGTTTCTGCACTTCAAATCACGAATGCATATGCGACGATTGCGAACGGAGGAATGTCAGTATCTCCTTATATTATCGCAGGCACTACCGATTCCACTGGCACTTTTACCAAAACTGAGCATAAAAAATCTAAGCAGGTGGTCGATAAAGAAGTTACAAAAACGCTAACTCAAATGTTGATATCTGTCGTCAAAGGTGGATGGGTCGTCGGCGTTGACGTTCCAGGTTATCAAGTCGCTGGTAAAACTGGTACTTCTGAAAATGCTGGAAAGAATGGTAAACTCGACAATATTCTCACAAGTTTTATTGGATTTTTTCCTGCTGACCATCCAAAGTATGTCGTTTCGTTATTCATGATGAACGATTCACATACATACAACTCTGCAGCACCAAATGTCAGCAAAATTATGAACTTTTTGGTCTCGCATGAAACTATTTTACCAAGTGACGCAAAGACTGCGGATTATCGCTTAGATTGGTAGACTTTCGTTTTCCACCTCAGAATTCCGCACTACTCCACCTCAGAATTCCGCACGTAGATGCGGAATCTTAATTAAAGTATGAGCCGATAGGCGAATTCCTGTACTCTAATAGTACATGAGTTAGCGGCTATGCCGCTCACACGATTCTTAAGATTCCGCATCACGCTGCACTTCATTTCGCGGTGCGGAATTCAGAGTAGAAGTACTGCACGGTATTTAGCGAATTCTGTTTCCCAAGCGAAGCGCAACGCGCTGAGCGCAGGAGCATGCGAGTGAGCATGCGACCCTGCCATTGTTGCGTTACTCATTGAAGTAAAACGCACCTTAATTTAAATCATAGTGCATCAATACAAGTAACCCATCATTTTAATTTCTTAATATGATACCGTGCAAGGAATAGAGTTGCCACTAACCACACCATAAACAGTACAGTATTGAATGGGGACGCAACCACCTGAAACGGATAAATAAAAGCACGCTCGCAAGTGATATTATAATTAACCCACCATTCACTGT
>JAISFQ010000101.1 GCA_031263495.1 Candidatus Nutricula glyptotermitis | reverse complement strand
ATTCGCGACGCACAATCCCGCTTACATTATAGCCCGAATCTGTGAGTTTTTTAGCATAACTTCCGCCTAAAAGCCCAAGTCCGACGATTAAAACTTCGCTATTCTTGCTAAATACACTGTTTTTCATAATTCACCTACACTTCCAATACCTCAAATTTCGCGCCCAAACGCTTGAAATCACGCAAAAAGTTTGGATACGACTTGTTTATACTCTCAACTCCATCAATTACGGTCGGCGTTTCAAAGTTTAATGCTGCTATGCAAAGACTCATCGCGATTCTGTGGTCATTGTGTGATGAAAGTTCTGTTGAGGCTGCGTATTTTTTGCCTTTTTTCATGCCATACACTTGAATACAATCGTCTGTGCTGGAAATATCAACTCCGCATTTTTTGAGTTCCGTTTCAATCGCATAGATTCTGTCACTTTCTTTCAATCTAAGCCGTTTTGCGTTGTAAATCACAGTTTTTCCTTTCTTGAACGCCGCGCGAGTAGCCAAAATCGGACCTAAATCTGGAATATCCGAGAGGTCAATCTTGTGCTTTTTGTTTTTTATAAGTCGTACAATCTGTCTGTCGCCCTGTTTACTGCGAGGATTTAAACCTGCAACGTTAATGTTATCGTTACCTGTAATATCGTTTTGCGCAAGAAAAAATGCGGCATTTGAATAGTCACCTTCGATGCAGTAATCTGCGCGGTGGTATTCTTGGCACCCTGGCACGCCAAGTAGCGTATCGTTTGTACTTTCCAAATATCTAGGCTTTATGCGGAACTTTTTTAACACATCAATCGTCAGGTCAACATAACTTTTTGACTCGAATGCACCAGTTATATTTATGTATGACGGACCTGTCGCGAGTGGCAATGCTATGAGTAAACCAGTGATAAATTGCGATGATACATTGCCTGAAACATCGTAATACATGGGATCCAAACTTGTGCCGATTGCACCACAAATCTCAACGTAATCGTCAGTTTTTGTAAACAATAATCCCTGTTCAGCAAATATTTTTTCGTACGCATCAAGTGGGCGTTCTAGCAATCGTTTCGAACCTACAAACCGAACTTTTTTGTTTAACAGCGATAAAAGTGGCAACATAAATCTGAGCGTCGACCCACTTTCTTTGGCGTCCACGATTATCGGATTTTGCGCTTCTGTGGTTTCGAGCGTTTCTTTCAATTCGCTATACGATACATCATAATACGCCCTGCATCCAATAACTTCCAAACTGTTTCTATGTTTCCTAGTCTTTGCACCAAGTTTCTTGACTGCGCCGATTGTCGCTAAGATGTCGTCTGAATAGGCAATGTTCGTTATGTGCGACGTACCTTTTGCGAGTGCAGCAGCGATTATTGCGCGGTGTGCGACCGATTTTGATGGCGGTGCTGTAACAACGCCGCTAAGCCTGCTTGGGTAAACTTTTATCTTCATTGCTCCCTCAGATAATATAGTAGCATGTTTTGCGACTGATTGGTAGTTTTTGGGTTAAGGGGCAGTGAAAACGTCACTCCCTTGTCATCTAGCAAGCGAATGCGATGCGGGATCTGTGATTAGCGAGAATAAACTTACAGTTCTTGGAAGCAGATCCCGTGTCGCGCTCACTTTGTTCGCGCTACCTAGATGACAAGGAGTACTCTTAATGCCACTATTTGCGTACCATTGCCCTCGCTCCCCAAACAGTGTAACATATTAACATAGAAAGCGAGCAAAAATGCGTAGTGATATGATAAAGAAAGGCGTGGACAAAGCGCCTGCTAGGTCGCTACTTTACGCCACTGGGCAGGTAAAGAGCAAGGCGGATTTTGACAAGCCATTCATCGGCGTATGCAATTCATATACGGACATTGTGCCTGGTCACGTGCACTTAAGGGAACTTGCAGAGTTAGCGAAGAAAAAGATTTACGAACTCGGTGGCATTCCGTTTGAGTTCAACACGATTGGCGTGGACGATGGAATCGCGATGGGGCACATTGGCATGCGATATTCGCTTCCGAGCAGGGAGTTAATCGCGGATTCTGCGGAAACTGTCATTAATGCACACTGGTTTGACGCGTGCGTATACCTTCCGAACTGCGATAAAATTACTCCTGGCATGCTCATGGCTGCGATTCGCACGAACATTCCGAGCGTTTTTGTATCCGGCGGACCGATGCAAGCAGGCAAAGATTTGGATGGCTCACCTGCGTCACTGTTTACGATTTTTGAACGCGTAGCAGAGCGAAAGTTGGGCAAAATTACGGACGCAGATTTGGAGTTTTTGGTGCAAAATGTATGCCCTAGTTGCGGATCTTGTGCAGGAATGTTTACTGCTAACTCGATGAACTGCCTGATGGAAGCACTTGGAATCGCGTTACCCGGTAACGGTACAATACTCGCAACCAGCGAAAAGCGACGCGAATTAGTAGTCAATGCAGTTGAACGTACGTTCGAAATGTTACAAAAAAATATCAAGCCCAAAGACATCATCACGCACGAAGCGATTCATGACGCATTCGCGCTTGACATGGCGATGGGTGGCTCCACGAACACAGTTTTGCACACTCTCGCGATAGCGCACGAAGCCGAAATCGACTTTAACTTAGAAGACATCAATAAAATCGCACAAAAAGTCCCATACATTGCAAAAATCGCGCCGAGCAGTAAGTATTCGATGGATGACGTGGAGCAGGCAGGTGGTGTGACCGAGATTATCAAAACTTTGGTCGATTGTGGCGCAATAAAAGGCGATCGCATCACCGTAACAGGCAAAACACTCGCCGAAAACGTCAAAGATTCGGTCAATAAAAACACCGAAGTCATTCGTACGCTTTCCAATCCATACTCGCCAACTGGTGGTTTGTCGATTCTATACGGCAACATCGCACCCGAAGGAGCAGCAATCAAAGTTGGCGCAGTCTCTCCTGAAATCAAGCAGTTTACAGGCACTGCAAGATGCTATTCGTCGCACGATGAAGCAGTTGAAGCGATCGATGGGGGAGTTGTAGAGCCTGGCGACGTGGTCGTAATTCGCTACGAAGGACCAAAAGGCGGACCTGGAATGCCAGAAATGCTTGCCCCAACTTCGGCAATCGTCGGCAGGGGTTACGGAAAAAGCGTCGCATTAATTACCGACGGCAGGTTTTCGGGTGCAACACGCGGAATTGCAGTAGGGCATATTTCGCCTGAAGCCGCTGCTGGTGGACCGATTGCGCTCATTCAAGACGGCGATGCCATCACAATCGACCTTACCGCACGCACAATTAATGTAAACGTAAGCGCAGAAACACTCGCCACTCGCCAAGAAACATTGCCAGCATTTGCGCCAAAAGTCAAAAATGGCTATTTAGCACGGTATTCGAAGTTGGTCACGAGTGCGCACACTGGAGCGGTGCTTAAATAATGAGTAATGAATAAGGAATAATGAGTAATGGGTAAGGAGTAATTGGCACGACAAAGTGTGCTAGAATGTTAATGTGAGCGAAAATATAGACGAAACCGCAGCATTTTTGTAACAAAACTCGAAATGTTACAAAAGCCCTTGACATGCCAATTGGTTTTAGGCTACACTTGTACTACGCTAGTTATCAAAGTTCTATGCGTATTAATAGGCAATCGCATAGATGAAAAGTGGTGGGGCTTTGATAATATGTAGCGTGTGCAATTATTGCCTATAGTAAATCGATAGTAGGGAGTGTAAAAACTCCCTACTCCGAGTGTTTTTTTATCTGTTACCGCTTAAACTCTTTTGCAGTTGTAGCAAAAATTCTACGTTAGTGCGAGTTGCTTTCAACTTCGGCAAAAGCGTCTCGATTGCCTGTTGTGGATCCAAATCGCTAATAATTCTGCGGATTCCATGGATTACTTTCAGTTCACTTGGATCTAACAAGTATTCCTCACGGCGAGTTCCTGAAGCATTTAGGTCAATTGCAGGGAATATACGCTTATTCGCCAAGTCGCGATTAAGCCTTATTTCCATATTGCCAGTTCCTTTGAACTCTTCGAAAATCACCTCGTCCATCTTGGAACCAGTATCAATAAGCGCGGACGCAATAATCGTAAGTGAACCGCCTTCCTCAATGTTGCGAGCAGCACCAAAGAACTTCTTTGGAGGATAAAGTGCAGACGAATCGACACCACCAGACAAGACCCTTCCGCTAGCAGGAGACGATAAGTTATATGCACGTGCTAGGCGAGTAATCGAATCAAGTAAAATTACAACATCTTTACCCAATTCAACTAGCCTTTTTGCACGCTCAATCGCAAGTTCCGCAGTCGCAGTGTGGTCAGTCGAAGGGCGATCAAAAGTTGATGAAATTACTTCACCTTTTACTGTTCGCTCCATGTCTGTAACCTCTTCTGGACGTTCATCAATTAGCAAAACCATCAAATGAACTTCAGGATTGTTCTTGGCAATAGCATTCGCAATCGTCTGCATGAGAATCGTTTTACCCGCTTTTGGAGGTGAAACAATCAATCCACGTTGACCTTTACCAATTGGCGCAATAAAATCTATAAGTCTTTCAGAAATCTTTGCACCAGTTTCTAATCGCAAACTTTCGGTCGGATAAAGAGGCGTAAGATTGTGAAATTGCGGGCGAGAGAGCATTGTTTGTGGATCCTCGCCATTGACTTTGTCGACTCTTAGTAACGCATTTGGTTGCTTTTGATTCGGTGCCAAATACTCCGCAGGTTTCGGTTTTTTGACAACGCCAGTGACCAAATCACCTTTACGCAATTTATTCTTACGCAAATGCCCAATAGAAACGTAAATATCGCCATTTATGGGCGTATAACCGCTTGTACGCAAGAATCCAAAGTTCTCCATAATATCCAATACGCCAGTCACTTGAACAATCTCGTTTTCGTTCAAAACTTTCGGCTGTTGACCTTGCTGTTGCTGCGGTTGCCGAGTGTTTTGCCCATTTACGAACACTCTGTGCTCACGTGGTGCCTGATTATAACTTTGTTGCCCCGTCCACTTATTTGGCGCCGGTTGCCCAGTGCCTTGCGTGTTAATAATAGCATGCTGAACTGGCTGAATAAACGTTTCAGCACCACCTGCGACAGTGAATTCATTTGGCGCAGTTTGCGCTACGCCGACATCGGTAATCGGCTGACTTGCTTGATAGCCAAGATTGGCAGCCTCGTTCGACACCGCATCCGGCTGAAAAGTAGTCTGCCTTCTACGAGTTGCAAATCTTGTTTGCGAGAAAGCGTCCCCCGACTCGTTCTTCGGTTGAAGAAGCGAAGTATCGATCTTAGCCGAATCCTCGATTACTGGTTTCGGTACACTAAATTGCTCTGCCGCCGCTTCTTTAATCAGCGCTATGAGCTCAGCTTTCTTGTACTTCACCGAGTTTTTTATTTTGTGCACCTTCGCAACTTCGCGTAGTGCTGGGACATTCATTCCCTCAAGATTATCATAATCTATGTTCATTGTATATCACTTCCTTACTAGTACATCACCTGTTGAAGAGAAACCCACCAAAGCAAATTGACGAATTTCGTTTGAATCACACTAAGTAGTGTACTAATAATATTACCACAATGAAATTGTATGTCAAGTCTTTTTGAAATGTTACAATTAATTGTTAACAAAAGTTACTTCGCTGAAAATTAAAGCTTAAGCCGTGGACATAAAAATGTTTTTTGCTTGTTCTAGGCATCAGCACCATTACCTCCACCACGACGCAATTCTTTGCGTCTTAGGTGAAGGTATGATACAGATGCTTTTACGAACCGCGCATAAAAACATTTTCATGTCCACTTCTTGCTTGTTATTTCGCTCAGGGTTAAGGTCAGGTTGAGGGTGTTTGTTTTAGATGTTTGCGAATACCTTGGTTTACTAGACGTGAGTGATGCACGTCATGAGCTGGATGACGCTCAGGGTTGAGTTCAGGTTGGGGGTGTTTGTTTTAGATGTTTGCGAATACCTTGGTTTACTAGACGTGGGTGATGCGCGTCATGAGCTGAATGTTGCTCTGGCGTTTTGGTCAGGTTGGGGGAGTTGGGGTTTGGGTGTTGGGTTGGTGCTTTGGTTTGCCAGACGTGAGTGATGCACTTCATTGACTGGATAAGGAGTACTTTTAATGCCACGCAGTACTCCTATTCTGAATTCCGCACCGCGAAACGAAGTGTAGCGTGATGCGGAATCTTAATTAAAAAGTATTCGCAACGCGAATGCGATTTAATTGTATTGCTACGCAATACTTTAATTTTAAGATTCCAGAGGGTCGGACGCTCCTCGCGTTGGGTCGCAGGCTCATTCGCCTGGGGTCAAACGCTCAATCGCGTTTTCCTACACAGAATTCAGAGTGGTGGAGTGCGTGCGGAATTCAGAGTGGGAGAGTGCGGGGTTCTGAGTGGGAGTATGAGCGTTAGCGAATGCCGTTTTCCGCAAGCGATAGCGAGCGCAATTATTAACTATTAACTGGCGCGTAGCGATTAACTATTAACTAACCGCATTACTCCTTACTCCTTACTCATTATTAGTTAACCTACCGACCGCCGGTATGTTATAGTTTTCTCCTCGCACTAGCACTTACAACGATAGTTGTCAGCAGAAACATTAGTGTAAGCAAAGTAATGGGAAATGAGTTTACACCTGTGTC
>JAISFQ010000081.1 GCA_031263495.1 Candidatus Nutricula glyptotermitis | reverse complement strand
TCGCATTTTCCTTCGCTGGGTCAAATGCTCAATCGCTGGGTCAAATGCTCAATCGCATTTTCCTCCTCCGTTCGCATTCTCCTTTCAAGACCCCGCATCGGAGTGCGGGGTTCTGAGGTGGAGTACGTGCGGGGTTCTGAGGTAGAGTAATACTATGTTCTGAAAGAGGTTATTGTAAAAATAAAAGAGTGATAGAAAAAACCCACACAAATTGCGACGCTACCAACTATTAACAACCACTTGCACCCACACCCAGTTTTGTGCTACTATATTATACAGCGCCATGCGTGTTGGCGGAAGTGTCGGTTTGAATGCGACACGGAAAATAGGATTGGAGATTTATGAATCTAATTGAAGTTGCAGATGAGGGCAAGGTTTTAGAGGTAACTTTTGCTGAGCAGGACAATATCATGTTGTACTGCATATTGGGCATTGCGATTGTTGCGCTACTGTTTGCGTATTACCTAGTCAGGCAAGTTTTGGCTGCGCCTGAGGGGTCGAGTAAAATGCGTGAGATTGCGGGCGCGATTCAGGAAGGCGCGAAGGCGTATTTGGCTAGGCAGTTCAAGACTGTTGCCGTGTTTATTATACTGCTCGGAATACTGTTGTTTGCTATATTACCGGTCACTGAGCAGGCGGTGTTGGAAGGGTTTGAGTGGCCCATTCGTATTGGCAGATCGGTTGCATTCATACTCGGAGCAGGCTTTTCAGCGATTACCGGCTACACTGGCATGTGGCTCGCAGTTCGCGCAAATGTCCGGACTGCACAAGCGGCAAAAGATTCAGGTACTGCTGGCGCGATGAAAATAGCGTTCAGAGCAGGCGGTGTTGCAGGAATGTTTACCGTCGGGCTTGGACTATTGGGCGCAGTGGTTATCATCATTATGTTCAAACAATATGCGTCTGGCGTGCTCGTAGGCTTCGGATTCGGTGGCGCATTGCTTGCGATGTTCATGCGAGTTGGCGGTGGTATTTTCACGAAAGCGGCTGATGTGGGCGCGGATTTGGTCGGTAAAGTTGAGAAAAATATACCCGAGGATGATCCGCGTAACGCTGCTACGATTGCAGACAACGTGGGCGATAACGTGGGCGATTGCGCTGGAATGGCTGCTGATTTGTTCGAAAGTTACGAGGTCACACTGGTTGCATCGCTGATTTTGGGCGTTGCTGCGTTCCAATCTGATGACCCATCAACTGCTGTTATTGGCGTAATGTTTCCGCTGATTGTGCGTGCTGTCGGCGTTGTGACATCGATTATTGGCATTTTGGCTGTCACGCCGTCCGAAAAAGATGTACATGGTATGCGTGCGATAAACAGGGGATTTTTCACGTCAGCGGCGATTTCGGCTGCTGCAATTTTCGCTACTTGCTACTTTTACATCGGCGGCGACAATTGGTGGCGACCTGCTGTTGCTGTGCTATTTGGGCTGATTTTGGCGTCCGTAATGCAAGTTTTAACGCAATATTTTACAGACACACAGTTCCAGCCTGTGCAATCGGTCGCAAAAGCAACGGAAACAGGTCCTGCGACGACGATTCTTTCAGGCTTTACGATCGGTTTGGAGTCGAGCGTGTGGTCAATATTAACAGTTGCAGCGACGATTCTTGGCGCATATTTTATCACTGACCCTACTCTTGACCCTGCAAAGTTTACCGCTACCTCGCTATACTATATCGCACTTGCAGGAATGGGCATGCTTACCACAGTTGGCGTAATCGTTTCAATGGACACTTATGGACCGATTTCGGACAACGCGCAGGGCATCGCGGAAATGTCTGGCGAGTTTGAAGGCGAACCTGCGAAAGTGCTCAACAATTTGGACGCAGTAGGCAATTCTACAAAGGCAATCACGAAAGGAATCGCTATCGCAACTGCAGTTTTAGCAGCGACTTCGATGTTTGGTTCATTCGCCGAAACGATTTTGGAAAGCGCAGGCACGAAGGCAGTTAGTGGCGTTATCAACGTGGTCGGTGGTGCATTTGGCTCGGTTGGGGAAGCGACGGAAAGGTTCGTAATCGACGTTTCCATTCCCAACGTGCTCGTAGGTTTACTAATTGGCGGTTCGATTGCGTTTTTGTTCTCGTCATTGGCTATCGGCGCAGTCTCAAAAGCGGCTGCAAAAGTCGTGCATGAGGTGCGCAGACAGTTCAAAATGCATCCAGGAATCATGGATTACAGCGAAAAACCTGAGTATGGCAAAGTGGTCGATATCTGCACAAAAACTTCGCTCAGAGAACTTTTAACACCCGGCTTACTTGCGATTTTGAGCCCGATTATCGTCGGTTTTGGACTCGGCGCAGAAGCGTTAGGTGGCTTCCTAGCAGGCGCAATCTTGACTGGGCAACTTTTGGCAGTGATGCTTTCAAACTCAGGTGGCGCGTGGGACAACGCAAAGAAGTTCATTGAGGACGGCAATTACGGTGGCAAGGGTTCTGAGCAGCACAAAGCGTCCGTAATCGGCGATACAGTCGGTGATCCATTCAAAGACACCGCAGGTCCATCGCTCAATCCGCTCATCAAGGTCATGAACCTAGTCGCAGTTCTCGCAGCAGGCGCAATCGTCCAGTTCAGCGACGATGTCGTCGTCCGCGGTTGCGTTGTCACGTTCGGCGTCGCAGTGATCGTGATTGCCATATTGTACAGCAAGAAAGAGAAAGTCGATATGGGCGGGGAAGTGTAGGGAAAGTATAGTGAATAAGTTGACAGAATGTATAAGTGAGAGAGATTCAGGTAAGATGATTCATGAAGATACAGGTTAGTAGGTGTGGCAATTACTTCGCTTTCATGCGAAATGGCTAAAGAGTTCTTTTTACGTTCTGCGAATTATTCGACAATCCAACTGCCTGAGTATTATGATTTTACGACCATCTTAAATGAGATTGACGAGGCAATACAAGATAAGGATGTATACTTTACTAAGTGTAAAGAAATGAAAAATGCAACTGACAAATGTCCAAACGAAACACATATGCACACACCAGAAAAACCCATTTTGAGCGAAGATGTAAATTACCGTTTAAGTTCAAATAAGGATGGAAGTTTAGCGTGGCGACCTTTAGAAATAATAAACCCATTTTTATATGTTGACTTGGTAAACACTATAACGGAATTTAAAAATTGGGAAACAATAAAGGAACGCTTTATAGAGTTTTCAAAATATGGCATCAAGTGCGAAAGTATTCCTAAGTGGACACATGAAAAACCTGTTGTTCAAACATTAAACACCACATGTTCGCTATCTAAAGTTGAACAAGACTCTTTAAGATATGCACTTGATTTTAAATATCTATTTTATGCTGATATTGCAAACTGCTATGGCTCTATTTACACACACTCTATAGCTTGGGCAATTGAGACCAAAGAGGTTGCAGCACCTAAGTGGAATGACTATACTCTTTTAGGTAATAAAGTTGATCAGCGAATACGAAACATGAGACAAGGTCAAACGAATGGAATACCTCAGGGAAGCGTATTAATGGATTTTATTGCAGAACTTGTGTTGGGGTATGTAGATACTAAAATACACACAAAAATCTCCGATTCTTTCAAGGATTACCCATACTATAGAATCGTCAGATACAGGGATGACTATCGCGTATTTACTGAAGAGTACGATGTAGGCGTTAATATCATGAAAACAATTTCGTTGGAACTTGAGGAGTTTGGTTTAAGGCTTAATGCGCTAAAAACTAAAGAGTCTGACGACATTGTCTTAAGCGCGATTAAACCCGAAAAAATCGATGACTTATTTGTCGTAAAAGAAAAAAATACACTAGTAGAACGCTTATTAAGCGTTTACAAGTTTGCAGATCAACATCACAATACTAAAATCTTGTGTAAATTGCTTGATGTCATATATGAGGACATTAGTCTCGAACTTTTTGATGAAGAATTGTCTAAAGAGCAAAATGCTGAGATCTCTATTAGCATCATTACCAACTTATTATCGCGACATCCCATAACGATTGCTATTAATTCTGCAATATTGAGTTTATTGATATCAAAACTTGCATATTGGCGACAAGAACCAGTCATAAATCAAGTTTATGAAAAAATTAAGGAGGTTAGTAATAGTGCCGAACATGAAATTTGGTTGCAGAGAATAACATCCAAATACGGATTAAAGCTTGATTATGGAGCTGAAATAACCAACATTGTTAAGAGCGAAATAAACGGCAATCATTCAGAACCACTATGGGATTGCAGTTGGTTACCCAATACGATTCAAGACGTGTTTGCTAACAATAAGATATTTATTCTAGAAACGTGGCAATCTATGAACGAATTGATTATGGAAAAAGAAGTTAGATCGATGCGGTCATTAGCAGATTATGAATAATATCTGCTTACATAAAGCAAGATGCTCAATTCTTTAAAACCTACTGCTCACAAGCTATTGACATCCTGTTTTTTATGCACTAAACTTTAATATATGAAAATGCCATTAAGTCGCAGTACTAAATTTATGGGTAACAAATGCGAAAAATAACTCTGACTTTAGCGTCATCGTTGGAAGAGTTCAAAAACGAGCGCATGCACTTTGCAGATAAAATTGCCAGTTGGAACGATTTTTATATAGACCATATGGATACTCGTGTAAGCTTGTTAAAAAGCGAATCGGTTGACCATTCGCTGAGTGCGGACGGCAAACAGGTAGAGTTGAACGAGTTGTTTAAGTCGTGCGATATGGCATGTTTTATAATTGGCAAGACGGTTGGAGGTTACACTAAGGAAGAGTTTGGTGTTGCGTTGCAAAACTTTACAGAGAATGGGACGCCTAAGATATATACTTATTTCAAAACGCTCGACGCACCAGATGAGAGTGTAGGGCAGTTTAGGGCTGAGCTTGAAAGAATTGGACACTATTACCAGTTGTTTTCGCACATTTCAGAAGTAGAGAATGACATTAAACATAGCATTGACCGTTACATCATAGAAACCAACAAAACGAAGCGCGAAAACGAAATTGAACACATTACAATCGCAGATAGCACACTTGTAGTCGTGCATTCTTTTATCAAAGGCGCAGAGTTTGAGAAAGTTTTTCCTAGCGCAAAGGTTAAATACGTTACACAAAAATGGGGGAAATCGACTCTTGATTATTGCAATGCAGGCAGGGCGCAATTTTGCATTGGAAACCATAACGATGTCTTAAAATACTTAAACGAGAACAAAAACTCAAAACTTAAAATATTGGGCACAATTGGGCATTCAATGGGCGGAAGAAACTTCTCAATTATAGTCCGTTCTGATAGCAGTTTAATTGACAAAACTCTTGATGAAATTAAAGATAATCTCGCTGAACATGTAATATTAGTTGGCACGAATACTGACCGTTTTAGAGGTTTGTTGACCGTGTTAGGTGTTGATGCGGATTGGATTACAGAAAAAGAGATAAAGCTAATAGATAATCCTGATCCAGAACTGTCGATTTTTGACCTAAATCCGAACGCTATCATGGTCGCTGGGCAAAATGTTAGATTGCAGGCTTTAAATTCAAATAAGTACGCCGAATTATTACCTTTTACCGAATTGGACAGAGAAACTAGGCGCGAATTACTTAACAATTCCGAAAACGTATTAGTTTCAAATAGTGACTTTCTCACAGAAAACAAATTGGACGAATACGAAATTTTTCAAACACTAACTAATAATTTTAATGCGCTAAGTAGGGACTTTAATGCAGTAGATGCTTTTGTGGATGATTTATTGGATGAATGCGAATTGGTAATTGACGATTACGACTTACGAGAAAAACTTGTGCGGCGCGCCCTTTATGAAACTTATCGGTTGGGAACACCTGTTGTGTAGGAGATTATATGAGACTATATGGATTCGCGTTGTTGCCAGACGACGACACTAAGAAACGGTTAATTGCCTTTCAAAAAGTGCATACCGAGATAAAAGGTCCTAGATTAAGCATGGTTCAGAATTTGCCACACACTTCAATTTTGCAGTGTCCATATTACGAGAACTTTGATGCCCAACAAGTTCTAAGGCGATACTCGAGCACGCCTATATTTACGGGCATGTTTGGTGCACTATACTATCAACCAAACGGATGGATTTTTGCAGATGTCATGAAAACAAATGAACTGTGCATCTTGCAAAATGAACTACTTAAGGAATCTGAGAGCTATATTGATGCAAAGTCGATTGCCATTGATGTAAATATGAACGCATACTGTGGTGGGCAAAAAAGTAACTACTTGAAATATGGGTACAGATATATTGGAGAGGAATTTATTCCGCACATAACGCTCGGACGAACACACAGTGCACAACATATAACCGCCGAATTGGTTGCGGACTTCAAAAATGCATTTTTTGGCACAACGTTTATATATGACAAACTTGTATACTATGAAGCGGGCGAATTTGGTGCATTACACAAGATTGTTCGTTCTACTCCATTAATTAAGGGGGGGGGGGGGGCATAACAATATAATGCTAGTTCTATATCTTCTTTCCGTTTTATCAGTTATTTTTCTTGTAATTTGGTTTATGATGTGCTCACAAAACAAACAGGAGTTTATTTTAGCCGTTATACTTCCTTCCTCTGTATTTTTTGTTCTAGTAACATCTTTGACAACATATCATAACGACCAAATCTCGCCTTTGGATTATATTTTGGTGGTTTTACGTAGTATAATTGACGTGTACGATGTGTTTATGGGCTCCGCAAATACTGAAATCGTCAGTATGCTTGATTCTTTTTCCAATGATGCTGTCATATATGGGTTTAGACTCGCATATTGGGTGTCTCGCACAGTGATTATTTTTACATTGATATCCTTTGCGTTAACTATTTTTGCGCGCAAATTGGTAGATAGTTGCCGAGTCGAGTTATATACTAAATTTCGCAAAAACAGACTATATCTCATACTTAATGCAGATGACAATGCTTTATCGCTAGCCGAAAGCATAAGGGAAAACGATAAAAAAGATTTGCCTGTGCTTTACTGCGAGAAATACGATGCTGAATTGCGCGAAAAACTAGCTGAACGCGATTGTGTGCTACAAGAATTAGTTAGCAGACCAAAGCATGTTGAGAAATACACCACTATAGAGTTTGAGTCTACTAAATATGTCAAAACTGAAGGCATTAGAACCAGCATCAACCAGTTACTAGCGCGCAAGATGATATTAGAAAATCAACCATACAAGCAAATGGAGTTTCATGATGCGCTTGCAACCAAATCATTTTCTGCTTTAATCGTAGGATTTGGAGATTTAGGTAGAGAGTGCGCAAGGCAGCTAATATATAATGCGCAGTTTTTAACGCAAGAAGGTGAGCAAAAACCGAAGATTGCGATAGTTGACAATATGCCTGTACAGTTTGACAAATTCCAAGTTGCATTACCTGAAATTAACAAATGTGCGAAGATTGGATATTTTGAGCTAGATGCATATTCGCTCGCATTCGCCACTAAATTACGAGAGCTTGCCGATTCTGAAGTTGGCTTAAACTGTATAATAATTGCACTTAAAGATAATGATGCGAGTTTGAAAGTAAAGAATATTGTTGAAAGAGAACTAAAAAGAGCAGAAATAGACTTAGAATTATTGAAAATAATTATCCCATCTACTTATTCTGAAAATGTGTTTACTTCAAAAATTATTTTGCACCACGAACTGGACAAACAGGCAATAGAAATCAATGCAACATATGCAGAAGTTACAGATGAACAAGAAAAACTCAAGAAATGGAAAGAGTTAAGTGAGTTTCACAAAGATTCATCGCGCGCTTCTGCAGATTTTATGCAACCAATTCATGCGCTAAAAAATAGCAATGCTACATTAAGTGTGACTGAGCTTAACCAAAACCTTGCACACACTGAGCACTTGCGATGGAACGCATTCCATTTTTGCAACGGATACACAACAATGGATGATAACATGTATCAAAAGCGCCTGAAACTCAACAACACAATTCATGCTGATGATAAAACCTTCAAGCCAGCTCAAAACCATAGCACATTACAACATTACTTGCTCATTCCATGGGACGAACTTAACGAAAAAGAAAAACAAAAGGATTATCGGATTGTTGAGTTGTTAGAAAACATGAAATAAGCACGCATTACTAGTTGGCAACGAATAACGTCTGTCAATAAACTTACCCATCCCATCCCATCCCACCCACCACCCACTCCCCCACAAAAATCATGTATACTTAACACTATGGAAAGTGTTACTGCGCAAAGTGAAAGCATGTTGCCCGAAACGCTAGTGTTTGTTCGGCATGGCGAGTCGGACGAAAACCGTATTGAGAAACTCGGCATGCGTTCTGTTTCGTTGCTTGGTAGGTTAAAGTACCTGTTAAACAAGCGCAAAACTAAGCATTTAGATTACGATTTACTGCTTTCTGAACATGGGATTCATCAGGCGGAAGTTGCTGGCGAATCCATAAAGCAAAACTTTCAAAACTTTGACATCGCATTAACTTCGCCATACCTTCGCGCAATTCAAACCGCTGAGCACATGAAACTTGATATGAATTGGGAAATTAACAACCTACTCATGGAAAGAGATTGGGGTTTTCGTTACTTAAATGACCGCACAAAGAAGTTCAAGCGTGATTACAACAGCAATGTTTATTTCATAACGTCGGCGGACGGCGAAAAGTTGTATTCTGTAATGCTACGTGCAAATCAGTTCCTTGACCTGCTAAAACACCGAGAGTGTAAGCGCGTAATTTCCGTAACCCATAACGAATTTATCTTTACTATGATGGACGCAATCGAAAACTTACCTGTTCACGTTCACATCAAAAACTACCGCGAGAACAAACTACCAAACTGCGCAATCGTTGCTTATACGCGCATTAACCCAAAAGACAATTCCGAAATCCGAGATAATTTTGCATGGAGAAAGGTCATAGATCCAATAAACCCAAGCAATTCCTGGGATGGCGGCGAGTGGCACGAAATCGCAAACATAAACAGTTATACTGAGCAGGAATTAGGCAAGATCGTTGCGGATAGTGAAAGCAAGTTTCTATATAAGTAGGTTTTGGTATAACTAGCTGTATTTTGCAGAAGTTCGCACGCTTGTTACTGCAATCGACTGTCGCAGGCTGGGAAATGAAGGATATGGATTCGTTGGTGGAGTGACAAAACATGAGGAAACTGTAGTACAATTATATAGTAAGGGTTTTGCTGGTGCAGGTGCAACAACAAAACCGAGATGTTGGTAAAAGGAGGAACTGTTATGTGGTGGGCGTAACGAGTAAAAGTTATGACATACGCAAAAGAACAGGTCTCGCAGGATTCTGATTGGTTTGCAGAACCCGCTGTGGCAGATGGTGAAACTGATCTTACAATAGGGGACATCTTTCACGCTATGCTGCAACTGAGTAAAAAACCAGAGGAAGAACGAGATACTGAAACGCCTATCGAGTTGGTAGAATTGTTTAAAAACGCAGAGGAAATCACAGAAAACGCTTCGAGTAAAATCACAGGTAACTTACGAAAGGCTCAAAAGATGCTGGAAAAGTGTTTAGATGAAAAACCGCAGTGGGTGCAAGAAAAGCCCCCGAGTGCCTCAGACGCTGATAACAGTGACTCTAGAACATTTTATTACTCATGGCGAGAAGTGCTCCCAAATCTGAGAAAGAAACACCGCGAGCAGCCATATCTTTGGCTTAACGTACGGCATGCGGAACATTATTATGGCATGATACTGCTTTGTCAGGAAGTCGGTGGCGAATCTCGTCAAATACACCAGCTGTTTTGGGAAATATATTTCACTAAAACTTTCCAGAAAAACGATACAGCATTCGACCCAGATTCTCCACACACAGCCGCATTGGATTTATATCACAGGGCTAATGGTTTTGAAAGTTTTTTGGCTCTCAAAGGTGAGGGAACAATATTAGGTGAAAAATACGCTTCTAAACCAGCACTATCTGCACTCATTTTGACTAACAATAGCGGGAAACTGCAAAAAACAATAGAGTCTTTCGAGAAATGGGTTATCTTAGATGAGATAGATGAAGATGTAAGAAAACTGGGCTTGTTGAATGGGCAATAGACACAGCAAAAGGAGGCAAAGATGCGCGAGAGGCGCAAAAAGGCTCTTGATTACGCGCTTGACGTTCTGAAACAGAAAGATTATGTGGATTCTGTGTGGCTGCATGGAAGTTGCGCGATGAATCGGGAAGGATATTATAGCGATGTTAATTTAGCCGCAGTTCTTAAACATGAAATGTCGCATGAAGATGCTCAAAAGCTGAGGCTAGAAGTAAACTCAAGCGATTATAAACTGCCTGAAGTTAATCTGAATGTAGTTTTCCCACACTTTAAAGAGCGCGATGACTCTTCCGCACGCATTTTGCAGAAGTACGCAATCCTGTTACTGCAATCGACTGACACAGGATGGGAGATGAAGGATATGGGTTTGTTGGCGGAGTGACAGATGCCGGATAATTCCGCATGTCAAACTTGAATAGTTGCTAACAAAATGTCATGGTCGGGCAAATAGTCTACATCTTTGTAATCGTCTGGCGTTAGAGAACCATACCCATTTTCTTCGTTTAGAAAAGGCCATCCTGCATACTTGATGCCAGTTACTTCAACATTTCTTGTCATAAGATGGTCTAGGGGGGTTCTTTTCGGCTTTTTGGAAGTTTCCTCCTTTTTTTCCTGAACAAAACTCCAGTTTAAAGGTTCTTTTTTCTCGAAACCCCAGCTATTCTTATATTCGCCTTGTCGACTCTTATACAATCCTGGCGTTTCGATTTTATAGTTTTTCGGCAATAATGCGCCGTATTCATTTAAGAGATTAGAACTCCATGCATTGAAGTCTCCCAAACAAACCACTTTATCGTTCCTTGTTGATTCCAAACATTCTTTTAGAACACTTAATTGCTTTTCTATATTACCAGTTCTAGGAATAAACCGCACTCCAACAATAGCGACCTGTTGATTGTCTATGGATAAAGTAACTTGGAGATAATCAGGAATTGGATCTTTTGATGTACTTTTGTTTGAAATCGTTTTAACTATAAACCCTGAATTAACGTCAAACTTGTCTGAAACTGCAATCAAAACCTGGTTTTTCTCCCTTCTTTCGGGCTTTCTAGAATCGCAAAACACGGTAAAGCCTTCTTTTTCCAAACTCTTGGTAAAACATTCGTGGTCATTTTCGAATTTGTAATACTCTACCAGTACGGCAATATCTGGACTTTGCTCTTTTATCTCTCCCATTATCATGTCAACAGGAATATATCCTCTTCCATCATGGTCGCTGCGACCATTAATGTTCCACTGCATGGCTCTCAATTCCGTCATTTCATTCACCTTTCACATTCGATTATACCACACTTCTATGCATATGTGCAACTTATTTTATTGAACTCACAAATACGAGTTCGCTATCGCTTGCAATCTCTGGATTCGCGTTCGTACTGCTCATGTTTTCAGCATTCGCTCGACGCGAATGACGCCAGAGGAGAGCGTTTTGCGAGCATTTAGTCAACCTCTATCTTTTGCCAACAGCAGCACTCCGCCAGCAAGTGCAACAAGTGCAAGCAATAGATTAGCAACGGAAACGCCAGTATATGGGGCTAAAAACTCAAAAACTATCGGTGCAATTTGTATATACGCGATGACAAACAGCAAGATTTCGACTGTTTGGTTTAGTTTTTTCTGTTTAAGTTGTGCTTCAAGAAGTGTGGCTTCGATTAAGCATTCAAGTTTGCGTTTTACACGATTTAAGTTTGATAATATTCTGCTACTTTCTAGTAAGCCTTCCTGTATTTTAAGAATGCGTGTCGGCAAAGACGAATCTTTAAATTCGCGTAGATTGTCCTCATATAACTCAAGCTCATATTGCAATTTGCGTAATTTTACCACATCAACTTTTCCCTGCTCATTGTCGCTTCTGGACTCCAACATAGTTTCAGTGCAGTAAATGTAAAACCAGTTTTTCTGAAGTTCAATTTCTAGTGCCACATATTCTTCGATATCATAATCTTTTATGTTTCCAAATACCAATACTGCCGACCAGCTTATAAACGTTGCCAAATGCGCGCGCGTTTCGTAGTTTACTGGCTCAATTATATCAACCTGTTCCAAAATACTCAACTGCTCGTTATAAACATCGTCATGCGAATGAGCGAAGTTGCGTGAATCTTCCAACAGCAACATTTCTGGGTCTAGCATGCACGAAACATTTCGCCTAAACCATTCAGGCAGATGTGCCCATCCATACGGCTTGTTATGCTCAGAAGCTAAAAGTGAAAGTGTCATAACGTATGACAAGCCTCTGTGCTCAAATGTGTTTAATCCCGACGTCCGCACTGTTTTTTCGTTACCTTGAACGATGTTTCGCAGTTCTTCAATTATTGCACTTATGCGACTTGAATGTTTATGCTTCCATGCAAAAAGTTCTTCATGTTTTACCTTTCTGTCAACGCAATACTCAATGGCAAAGTGCCTGTTATTCTCGTTAATTTCTTGTGTATCGTCAAATATTACACAAACGCAGATTCCACTTGTAAATACGTAATAGTGAACGCTGTCAATTTCAGAGAAAGCAACACAAACATCAGTAAATATCGCCTCTGACCTAGTTGACAAAGTGGATTCAAGGAAACCGTTGCTCTTTACGTATTCGGCAATCACGTTTTCTTTTTGTTTTGTAATCGTGCAACCAAGATCAAAAGGAATGATACGAACAGGCATGGCTGTAAGTTTTGTAAGCGCGTTCTCGTTATCTGTATTCTCAAATTCCGTTACAGATATTTCACTTTCATGTTTCATGTAACTCCTTTCGAATAATAAAATCACTCCCAATCATCCGCGACAAAACCAAAAGTGCCGCATCATGGCTTTTTTTACCTCCGCCTGAAGCTGAATACTTTTCCAAAACGCAGGATTTGATGTTATTCTCAAACAAGTCTGCAGCGGTTTTCAATACACAACAGTCGGTATCGATTCCAGCAACATACACCTCATCAATGCTGTTTTCCTTAATAAATGCAAGCAACTCGTCGTTCACTGCTGTGTACGTGCTCTTTTGCAAAACAAGTTCGGACGCTTCGGCTACGCATTTGCAAACGTCTGTTTCTGGAGCACGCATTAGTTGACTCCAGTGCAAAAACCGCTGAAAAGGACTGTCCTCAACGTTAATAAATTGAGTCGCAACTGTGTAATCGAACAGGTTTGCCTTTAACAACGCATTGATTTTTGGCAACACATGAGCAGTGTCAGCAGAGATAAAACCTTTCTGAACATCCACTAAAAGTAGGCACTTCTTCATCTAATCTCCATTTTACATTACGTACATTTATATTCTACGCTATTCGGCACGCGATTGCAACAAGCGGATTATTTTAGTACGCAACATTCATGTCCGCATATATCCGAAAATCTTCGTTCATTTCGGACAACAAACCTTTTCTGTCTGATAATACTAAAGTATCTTCTGGTGGCTTAATATTAGCCAGTTCTTTCAAGTTCTCGTACTCGGCGACTATTCTGTCAAGAAACCCATAATAAGACAAAAGGCAATAGAGAAGTATTTTGGATTCTTCGTTCATTTTGTTCAAGTTCATTCTGCGCATTGTTTCCTTGCAGTCTTTGGTCAGTTCTTCTCCCATGAGAGTATCGTCCTCATAGAGCACCAACCGATTAAGATTCGCGTGTATTCGTCTAAAACTTTTCAGACTCCAACCAGTTGTGTCCATGTAATAAATTTGCTCCATAAGCCCAATTGACCCCACTTCATACTCCTCCCACTCTCCTTCAACTTTGCGAAAACCAGTGTACGTACCATCCACGCTATCATACTTCAGCACAGGAATTACACCGCTTACTGACACTGTTCCGTCGATGTAATAATAACTTATGCCATCCCAATAAACTTGCGTGTAGTTTGGGTCGTCTGCAAGAGTGGATGTAGCGATATGACCTGCGATGATGTCTTTATAGAAATAACCAGTCGTGGCAGGAAATTTGTTTGCGAAATAGTGTTTAGGAGTGCCGATTTTCCATAATTCACTAGCATTTTCGTCGATTCCTGCGTGCACAAATATTTGTTCATCAGTTTCATAATAATATGGTAACGCGCGAAGCCATGCGATAAGTTCTTTGTGGTTGGTGTTTATTGTATTGGCTACTACTGTCCAAGTCGACATTCGCCATAGCCTCTTTCATCAACTCCAAGTGCCCATGTATGTCACTCATCGCGTAAAATATCATATTGTCCCCTTTTTCACTTACGCTGTTGTTAATTATACTAGGTAGGTGCAGTAAACACAAGCAACCTGCTTATCAACTCTGTTAACTGATTAACATCGCCATTAATCGTGCCGCTCATATAATCGTCCATGATAGAAGTGTCACTGAACGAATTTAAGTCTATTGTGTAGCCTTTTTGCAGTGCAAGCGAGCGAATAAACTCTCTTTGTGCCCTGCCGTTTCCCTCTCTGAATGGGTGCAAATAGTTTACACTGTCCAAGATGTTTGCGAGCATTTCTGAATCGCCTTTAATGTCGATATTTGCTGTTAGAAATGCGGAAACCAAGTTGTCGATGTACAAAAACCCTTGCGAAAACCGTTTTGTTTGAAAAAATGTCGTCGCGCCTTTGGAAAGTTCAACAGTCCTAACTTTGCCTGCCCACGCATAAACATCTTGAAAAAGATAGTGATGGATTGCAAGCAATTCGTTTGATGACAGGACTTTGATTGGACTTTCGTGCAATTCACGTAATCGCTTAGTCACAAAACCGCTTTCAGCATACAACAACTGCTCAGAATCAGAAATTTCAAGCAGATTTTTTAATACGCCTGTGCTCGCATCTTTGTAGACATTGTCAGCGTCGTCATAATCATAGTCGTACGTATTATGCATATTCGCCACTTTTTACTGCTCTAACAAAATCTGCTTTTGATATTTTTCCGCTTGCCAAGTCAAAGAACAACGCGAGACTTTTCGTAGTCGGCACGTAGCCCTCATAAACATTCGACGTAATTGCACTTGCAAAACCTGGCAATTTCTCATCCGCGCTCTGCATGAACTCGTTTATTACTGTGAACTCTTTATCAATGCCCATATGTACATTCTACTCCACATCTCGCGCAACCGCAAATAGCATGTTTAATGACCGCTTAACTTGCCCTACCACGTTTCCGTTAACACTTGACACCCGCCCCAAACTTGTGCTACTGTTAACAGTACGCATTTGCTAGCAATAACATTTGTGTAAACATAAGTGGTGGTGGAATATGTAGAAGGTTAGGTTTTGAAACGGAGGTATAGATGATAAACCTATTGAAAGATGGCGGTAAGGGTACTGCTGCAGTTTGTCATGCGACGA
>JAISFQ010000072.1 GCA_031263495.1 Candidatus Nutricula glyptotermitis | reverse complement strand
GTATGAAAATATTTTTATGCGCGGTTCGTAAAAGCATCTGTGCCATATCTCCGCCTAAGCCACGTAAGTGGTGTGGTGGAGGTAATGGTGCTGATGCCTAGAACAAGCAAAAAATATTTCCATACCTGTAGTCTTAAGAAATGTGTTTTCAGTGAAGTACATCTAGAAATGTGCTATGCTGTATATATGCCTAAAACGTATGGAAGGAAAATATGACTGCAGTGCCTATTGGTAAGGAATTTTTGAGTACATTGATGCCAGATAAGCCGATTTTGCGTGGTTACATACATGCAGCCGCGCTACCACTGGCGTTGACTGGTTGCATAGTGTTGATTTGTGTAGCACCGACTTGGCAAACGAAACTTGCATCATCGATTTACTTGGTGACTAGCGTTTTATTGTTTGGTGTAAGTGCCACGTATCATATAGGCAACTGGTCAAAAAAGATAAAAACATTACTCAGGCGTTTTGATCACGTAAACATCTTTTTGATTATTGCGGGCACAAATACGCCTATAGCGGTCGGCGCATTACCGATGTCGGACAGAGTTTGGTTACTCGGATTGGTGTGGGGAGCAGCGATTTTAAGTATAATTTTGCATATGATATGGTTAAATGTGCCACGCGTATTGTATGTAATCGTTTATATCGCGATTGGCGTTGCTCCAGTTTTATTTTTCGGAACGTTGCTAGAACATGGTGGCGTTGGAATCGTCGCATTGACTGCTGGAGGTGGCGTTTTATATATCACAGGCGCAGTGATTTATGCATTAAAAAAGCCTAATATCTCCAAAAAGTGGTATGGATTTCATGAACTTTTCCATTCTTTTACAGTTGGTGGCTACGCATGTCATATGGTCGCTGCGTTTTTGGCGGTTATGACAGTCGCACAGCCTGTTTTGCAATAATAAAAGTTCTCACTTTCTTCTAGCCAAAACTGCAAGTTTGATTATGGCTTTTTCGATTCCATAAGTTGATATATCAGTGCCTGTGACTGCATTTTCGTACGTATCAGCGACGATTTCAGAAGCGATTGATAGTTTATCTGGACTCCAAAAACGTAACCTGTCTTGTGTCACGCGGACGACGAATGGATGCATAGACTCCATTTTGCCAGCTGAAACTTGCGCCATACGACGAAAGTTCAATGAAATTGCGCCCAATATTTTCGGAACTTCCTCGCCTGCTTGCAGGGCAACTCTAAGTTTCAAAAGTGACGACGTCACATTGCCATCAAGTGCCAAATTCGCAATATCAAAGTTACTCGTTCCATAAGTTCCCTGCAAATAGTTCTGGACAAATTCACTGGTGATTTCTGCACCGTTAGCATCGAATGCCATTTGTTCACTAAGTGCTGCAAATTCACTAAAACTATCTTTATGCAACTCCGCTTCGTTCGTAAATGTTTCAAAAAGTATATCAATCGCGTCGCGTGCAATTCTAAGTTTATTGCGCTTAAACTCTTGCATTATAAATTCGCGCACTTCTTTTGGTTTTTTTGGTGCTTGAGCAGTGATTACAGTCGCATTTGCCTTTTTTAATGCATTGCACATAGCGATGCCTTTTCTTCCATAATGCGTCACAATAAGAACGCTTTCGGCAAGATATGCAGGAGTTTCGGCAACTTTTTTAGCAAGATTCGTAACATCTAAAAACAATGACTCTTCTGTCTCTTCTTTTGTCTCAACGATGCAACACTTAGCATCTTGAAAAAGTGACGGTGATAGGAGTTGAATGAGCGTGCCCTTCGCGTAATTAACGCCAGAAAGCACCTCGAATTCCATGTCTTTCGCTGTTGCTAAAAGTTTCGCTTTTAACTCATTCAACGCACGCGTACGCAAAACATACTCATCACTCTTTATTAAAAATAACTGCATATTATATAGTATACATTACTTTCATTAGAAATGTACTTCTATCAGAAAAGTGCGTAGAGCACTGCTGAATGGCAAAAGGGAGTGTTAAATCAGCCCAAAGTGCTCAAAAGCGTGTGCTAAACCGTTGTCGCCAATTTTGTCAGTTATATAATCCGCACGCGCTTTTATTTCTTCCTCTGAATTACCCATCGCGATGCCAATTCCAGCAGTTTCAATCATAAAAAGGTCATTATAACTGTCGCCAATTGCTAAAGTGTTTTCGTGTGGATGTCCAAAATAATCTGCAACTTTTGTAATTGCACTTCCTTTGTGTACACCTTTTTGCGTAATTTCAGCAGACATTCCACCTAGAAATGGCATTGATCCGCCAAAAACTTCACAAACGTCTCCAAATTTATCTTTTAACACGTTCACGCTTAAGTTTTTCATGCTTGTAATCATAAATTTTTGAACTTTTCCACTTTGCCAAACTTTACCTTCAAGCGGTTTTTCGGTCACCCAGCCTTTTGCGTATTTCGTGTCATCAATTTTTGAACCTAAGAATCCGCGCTTCAAAGTTTCAAAAATCTTACGTTGGAGTGAGTCGGTGTAAAAATAATCGCCAGATTCGAGTGAGTAACCCAATCCGTTTTCGTGCGAATAGTTAATCAGCGCATTAACCACATCATTTGGTATTTCCGACTCAAAAATTAACTTAGAATCGACGGTGATAAGTGCGCCACCTGCGGCAATAACTCCATCGAAACCCACGTCAAGTATATTTTTGCCCACCTCGCCTTTAGGTCTTCCAGTGCAAATAAACAACTTGTGTCCATTTTCTCTTGCCTTTCTGCATGCGTGAATAGTCGATTTACTAGGTCTGCCAGTAACGTCTACTAGCGTTCCATCGATGTCCAGAAAAACAAGCATCTTTTTTTCATCCATAACACTTAAAAGTGTACTCTTATATAAGAGTTTGTGCAAGTGAATATAAAAACGTTAACAATTATGTTGCATCTCGTATTTCGTTCACATTTGTGCTAAACTTTAAGATAGTTAATGGTTGATAATTAACTATTAACTTAAACGGAAGGGGCAACATGGCAGGCATAGCAGTGCTCGGAGCGCAATGGGGAGATGAAGGCAAAGGCAAAGCGACTGACTATTTGAGCAGGCAAATTGATTATGTCGTCAAATTCAATGGCGGTAATAATGCTGGTCACACCGTAGTGATCGATGAAAAGCACTTTGCGCTACACCTCTTACCTTCGGGAATATTGACTGATGAAGTGCAAGCGGTGATTGGAAATGGTGCTGTGATTGATATTGTTGCGCTATTTGATGAGCTTGATCAATTAAAAGACGCAGGTGTTGATGATTCGCGCTTAGTGATTTCCAGTAAAGCGCACATTCTGACGTTATATCACAAGGCACTTGACAAGGCAAAAGAGCACTCACTCGGTTCTAAAAAAATCGGCACCACAGGTAAAGGGATTGGACCTGCTTACGCGGATAAAATATCCAGATTGGGCATCCAAGCAGCAGATTTGCTTTCCGATGCTGGATTACGCGCAAAAATACAAACTGCACTTGATTATAACAACTTCCTGCTCACTGATCTTTATGGCAAACCTGCGATGACAGTTCAACAAGTAATTGACGAATTTGCTCCATACTTGGAACGCATAAAACCGATGATAAAAGATGTTCCGCTCCTACTCACAAATGCACTTGCAGAGGGCAAAACTGTGCTGTTTGAAGCAAGTCAAGGCGCACTTTTGGATATTGACTTCGGCACTTATCCATTTGTCACATCATCAAACACAATTTCGGCAGGAATTGGCACAGGAGCAGGCATTCCAGTGCGTTCAATTGATAGAGTGGTTGGTGTCGCAAAAGCATATTTAACGCGCGTTGGCAATGGACCATTTCCGACCGAACAGGACAACGATATCGGCGAACTGATTCGCACAAGAGGCGCAGAAGTTGGTGTTACAACAGGCAGAACGCGCCGTTGCGGACATTATGATGCTGTGCTTGCTCGCTATTCAAACATGATAAATGGTTTTACTGACATGATTTTAACAAAACTTGATGTTTTGACTGGTTTTGATAAAATACCTGTTTGCGTAGCCTACAAATTGCGCGGTAAAGTGTCTGAAAATATGCCACTTTCGCTGCTTGACTTAGACGCCGTCGAACCAGTTTACGAGATGCTTCCTGGTTGGAAAGAAGATATTACTAAAGCGCGGCATTTTGCAGATTTGCCAATGGCTGCCAAGAAGTATGTTTCATTCATTGAGCAGGTAACGAATGTGAAAGTTTCAGCAATCGGCGTTGGTCCTGCGCGTGAAGATATCGTGGTGAAAGAGTAGAAGTTTATTGAGGTTATTATGGAATTACAAAATGCTATCGGACATGGAAACCCTCTGTATACAGGTGAATTGCGTGATTTATCTACACTAGATATTGCACTTTCTCCTCTCGACGCTCGTTACAGAAAATATACGTCCGAGTTGCAAAATTATCTGTCTGAACCCGCATTGAATCGCGCACGCTTGTATATCGAGATTGAGTGGTTTATTTACCTATGCAACTTGCAGAAAATTAAACATGTTGAACCATTAAACGTTGAGGAAATGGCATGTTTGCGCAAGTTGGTGACGGATTTTGGCGAAGAGACAATCGCGGAGCTTGCTAAATTGGAAAAAGTCACAGCGCATGACGTAAAAGCAGTCGAATATTATTTAAAGTTAAAGTTAGATGAGCTGTCTCAAAAAAACTTGTTTGACAAGGATGTGTCACAATACAAGGAACTGGTGCATTTTGGTTGCACAAGCGAGGATGTCAACAATCTAGCCTACGCATTGAACATCAAAAATGCGTTTAATTCTGTGTGGCTACCTGCGGTTTTGCAGTTGATGCGTGAGTTGGAAAAGTCTGCTGAGCTGTGCGCTGCACTTCCGATGCTTGCCAGAACACATGGTCAGCCTGCGAGTCCGACGACTCTTGGCAAGGAATTAGCCGTTTTCGGACATCGCTTGCGTTCAGTAGTCGAACGTGCAAAAAACATTACGATATTTGGCAAATTCAATGGCGCAACAGGGACTTATGGTGCTTATTATGTGGCGTTTCCCGATATTGATTGGCGTAAAGTAACAAAAAACTTCATTAATCAACTTAAACTTACACAAAATCCATTGACGACGCAGATCGAATCGCACGATTGGCAGGTAGACTTATACAACCAAATCGTGCATGCAAACAATATCATGCTGGACTTCGCGACCGATATGTGGAGTTACATTTCACTTTCTTACTTCACTGAAGCACCAGTTGCAGGCGAAATCGGCTCCAGCGCAATGCCACATAAAATTAATCCGATTCGCTTTGAAAATGCCGAAGCAAATTTACAGATCTCAAACTCTTTATTTACGAGTTTTACAAATTCACTACCAAAATCACGCTTCCAACGAGATCTTTCCGATTCGAGCACACAGCGAAACATCGGTTCCGCCTTCGCATACAGTCTAATCGCCATTTACAACCTGTTAGAGGGCTGGAAACGCATTGCAGTAAACCGCGCAGTAATTGCTGATGATTTGGAAAGCAATCCGCAAGTGCTTTCTGAAGCCATTCAATCAGTTCTACGCGCAGCAATCATAACAGGCGAAACTTCTTGCAAAAGCCCTTATGAAGCACTAAAAACTTTGACTCGCGGAAATGACATCACCAAAAAATCACTACACGACTTCATCAAAACTCTAGATTTACCTGCTGCAACTAAGAGCATGCTGCTTAATTTGTCACCTAGCGATTACACAGGCATAGCGGAAAAGTTAGTTATTTGATTATGCTCACACTCCACCTCAGAATTCCGCACTTGATGCGGAATCTTAATTAAAGTATGAGCGATAGCGAATGCATTTAATGGAGTTCACCCTGCGGGCTCACGCTATTTTTAAGATTCCAGAGGGTCGGACGCTCCTCGCGTCCTCCTTCACAGAATTCAGAAATGAAGTACTGCGTGGCATTAAGAGTACTGCTTGTTACGTTTGAATCGGAGTTCACACGCTACGCGTGCTCACACTTTTAGACCTCAACTTTCAAAACAACTTCGCTTGCGCTCGTTCTTTTGAAAAGTTGCGCTAAGGCTTGGCTTGGCTACGCCAAGCCAAGCCACTCTGCTGCAATGTAACTCTTAAACAAAAAGTGACTTCATAGCAGAGGCTTGGATTTTTCATACTGAAAAATCCAAGCAATGCGAACGTGGTTCGTGAAATCAGAGTATTCGCGAATGCGAATGCCGTTTATGCGAGCGAAAGCGAGCAATCAAAGCATGAATGAAATGAATTCCGATTCCCAATTATTCCTTACTCATTACTCCTTACTAATTACTCATTATCAGCGTCCGTGCGAATCCCCCTACGCTTTCCGCGCAGCGTTAACTCTTTTCTTTATTCCGCCTCGCGTTGCACCAAGCATTTCTTTGACTGGTGGTGAATTCTTAGCGCAGCACAGCACAAACGCTATTGAAACGATGCTTACAATGAGCGAAGTGCCGCCGCCTGAAATAAGAGGCAACGGAATTCCAATTGCAGGCGCGATTCCCAGTGTGACTGCGATATTTAATAGTGCTTGCCCTGGAATATAAACGATAATAGCGTAAATCGCAATTTTTTGCACACGATCTGCAGTGTAATCGGCGATTCTAATCATGCAAAACATTATAAGCAGAAACAGTATGACGATAATAACACAAGCAATATACCCTAATTCCTCGCCGATGATTGAGAAAATAAAGTCTGTGTCGGCATATGGAACATAATTCCACTTCGCGATGCTTTGCCCAAGTCCTGCGCCAAAAAGTCCGCCATTCGCAAATGCGTATCTAGCGTGTATAACTTGATAACATACTGCGATTTGCGGATCTGTGCAACCAGTCAAAAATGCTGTAAAACGCGTTAATCTGTGTGGTTCAATAGCGACAAATATTCCGGCTGCAGTCGCTAATGGAATAAAAATAGTCGCCATCACGGACCATCTAGTGTTTGCGATGATGTATGCAACAAAAGTCACAATTACGACAATCGATGCAGTTCCCAAGTCTTTTTCTACCATTATGAGTGCGCAAAACGCAAGAAATATAAAGCCCGCTGGCATCAAAAAATCTTTAAGGTTATTTATACGAACTTTCTTTCCCAAAAAGTATCCTGACTCAATTGCGATGACAAACTTCACGAATTCAGATGGTTGAAGTGTCATAGGAATGCCAGGTATTGAAATCCAACTTTTGCTACCATTAATCTCTGTTCCGACGATTAAAACTGCGAGTAACAACGCAGCAACGACTGTAACAGATCCATACACTACGAATTTGCTCGTAAGTATTTTAGGTGTCAAAAACAGCACCACCGGAATCGCGACTGCAAGTCCTGCAATCGCAGCGACGCCTTGCGCAATTAACCTATACATCGGGTCAGCACCATTTGATATCAAAGTGACAGATGATGACGAAAAAACCATCACCAAGCCAAGCATAGTCAAAATAGTGACTGCTAACGCAAGTGCGCGGTATATAAACAATGGATTTGATAGCAGTTTTCCCACACTTATACTCCAAACCCGATGACCCAATCGCCATAAAATAGACTAATAGCGATGACAGCCAATGCACCTTGTAAAATCCAAAAACGCGTTACAATTGTGACTTCACTCCATCCTAAGAACTCAAAGTGATGATGAATTGGTGCCATTTTGAACACACGCTTTTTACGTAATTTATATGAACCAATTTGTATTATATCCGACAAAACTTCTAGCACAAACACTCCACCGATTAATACAGCCAATATTTCTGTGCCTGAAAGTATCGAAATGCCTGCAAATGCGCCACCTAACGCGAGAGAGCCAGTGTCTCCCATAAAAATTTGCGCAGGAGATGTATTCCACCACAAAAACCCCACGCAAGCAGCGGCAATTAATGCAGCAACTAGTGCCAAATCCCATGGATCACGAACAACATAGCAATGATTTGGGTTTTTTCCGAGTGCACAATTTTGCGATGACATCCACAAACAGAGCAATGTGTACGATGCAAAAGACACAAGCGACATGCCAGATGCCAAACCATCCAGTCCATCAGCCAAATTTACAGCATTTGACCACGCTGTCACGAGAAAATTGACCCAAATTATGAACAATACGACGCCGAACACAGTGCCAAATAATGCAAGATTAATGTTAAAGTTTTTGAATATCTGTATGTTTAAGGATGCTGGTGTTAAGCCACCTGAATTGGGGAAAAGTAGTGATAATGCTGCGAATATAATGCCGATTGCGCCCTGACCGACAATTTTCGCGACAGGCGAAAGCCCCAAACTTCTTTGGTTGGAAACTTTAGCATAATCGTCCAAAAATCCAAGTGCACCAAGCGAAACCATCAGTCCAAGCACCAAAACCGATGATGCGTGTGGCAGGCGTCCGACTGAGATAAACATTACGAACGAGGCAACAATCCATCCAGAAAGTGTCGCAACAATAATCATTACACCACCCATAGTCGGAGTGCCACGTTTGACATAATGCGATTCAGGTCCATCTTTTCTAATAAACTGCCCAAAATGCTTACGTTTAAGCAGTTTTATGAAAAATGGCGTGCCAATCAGTGCGACAAATAGCGACACAGCCACCCCAATCACCAATGCAATCACGAAACTCCTAACCCCTATTAATCTGCGGTGGCACAATCACATTGCCATCGTCATCTAACGACAAAACCCTAACATGCATCTGTAACCGCTGTTGAAGTGCAGCCCGCAATGCACGATGCAGTCCACTTTCCAAATACAATTCGCCTTTATAGCGAACCACGTGCGCGAACAAATCGCCGTAAAACGTAGAATCTTCCGAAAGCAACATTTCCAAATTTAATGTAGATTTAGTCGTTATTAAGTCACTAAGCTTAACGTGCCTCGGCGAAATATTCGCCCAATCCTTTGTGCTTCGTATGTTGTGCTCAGGATACGGTCTTTCGTTTAACACTTTTTTGAAAATCACATTAAATAGTATAGCATAAAAACCAATCGTTTTTTGTCTGCACTGCCCCGCCCTCCTTACTAATTACTCCTTACTAATTACTCCTTACTAATTACTCCTTACTAATTACTCCTTACTAATTACTCATTACTCATTACTCCTTACTCATTACTCCTTACTCATTAAAATTAATCTGCTATACTTAATACATGAAGTCTGACAAAAGTTCCAGAAAGAATAGTAAGTCTAGCAAAAAGGCGAAAGGACAGCGGAAACCACCGAATACTGCGAGTCAAAATGACGAGAATCCGAGCGGTATTCTTGGCGACCACACACCCGACGCAATTGGGCTGCTGCTGATAATTTTGGCGATAATTTTGGCAACCCACGTGTGGCTAGGCGTCGACAACCAGTTCCTGCGGGGATATTCTTTCGGCTACTTTTGGATTTTCGGACTTTTTGCGTATGCAGCGCCAGTGATTTTGGTTGCGGTTGCGGTTTTCGTGTTTATGCGAAAGAAGTTTGAAGGGCAACAAATTCGGCGCACGACTTTCGGCGCACTGCTCGTTTTTCTATCCGCAACTGCCATTTTGCAAGTGGTTACAGGCGCGAAACCGTTTGAACAAATCGCAGATGGTGGCGGTATTTTTGGCTTTATTCTGTGCAACCCATTGTCGTCGATTATTACTACACCGATTACAGCCATTATTTTTGCGCTACTGCTGATTTTTGGTGTGTTATTGATTACTGGACTGCATGTTAACGATATTCCTAAGTTGTTCACGCGGAAAAATACAATCGAAAGTTATACAGAAGACGACGAAGCAGCGATGGAGAGTTTAGGAATGCCTGCTCATCTCACGCTTGAGCACGAAAAACCGTATGACGCGATTACGGAAGTTGTGCCACAAAACTCCAAAACGCAAGCGAAGCAGGCAGATTACAGCGAAGTCGTCGACCGAAGCGATTCTGCATTTGCTGATGGTGACACGCGCGAAATCGAAATGCTTGGTAACTCCACGATGTTAATTCCGCAAGGCGCACAAAACTCGCCTAATAGCGCATGGAGTTCTGACGGCGATATTACGAAAGAGCAGGATGTATTGACCGAAGATTCACTGTTCCAACAGCCCGATGCTACTGACGACGTTGATGGCGATGAGCATGAATCCGCCAATCCCGACAGTGAAGCCGCAAAAGCGCATGCCGCGATGTATCAAATTGACTACAACTACGAGCACCCTGATTATTCACTACTCGTGATGTCCGACAAGTCAAGCGATGAGAAAACGCCTGCAAATACGCGTGTTATCGACGCGCTGCGTTCTGTATTTTCGCAGTTTGAAGTGGACGCGAAAGTCGTAGGGTTTGTGCGTGGACCGACTGTAACGCGTTACGAAGTCGCAGTTGGCAGGGGTGTTAAGATAGATAAAATTACGTCGCTGTCCAAAAATATTGCGTATTCTGTCGCGAGTTCTGATGTCCGCATTTTGGCGCCGATACCTGGAAAATCGCTGATAGGAATAGAGATTCCGAACTTTGACCGCGATATTGTGCACTTGGGCGATCTGCTCAATTCGCCTGCTGCAAAGGGCATTAAGAACCCGATGCTTGCAGCGATTGGTAAGGACGTCGAAGGCGGATTTGTGATGGCAGATTTACGAAAAATGCCCCATTTGCTGGTGGCGGGCGCGACTGGTTCTGGTAAGTCAAGTTTTATAAACTCCATGCTGATTTCCGTGCTTATGCGTGCGACTCCGCAGGAAGTGCGTCTGATTTTGGTCGACCCAAAGCGCGTTGAGCTGGCAATTTACGCAAACATTCCGCACTTAATTACGCCGATTATCACGAATCCCAAGAAAGCGTCGGAAGCGTTGGAATGGGTCGTCGAAGAAATGGATATGCGTTACAATGACCTTGAAGCGTTTGGTTTTAAGCACATTGACGATTTCAATACAGCCATCCGAGCAGGCAAAGTTCATCCGCTTGAAGGTTCTGAGCGCGTGCTCGTGCCATATCCGTATTTGCTCGTGGTGATTGATGAACTTGCGGATTTGATGATGGTCGCACCGCGTGATGTCGAAGCGTCGATTCAGCGAATTACGCAACTTGCGCGTGCTGCTGGCATACATTTGGTGCTCGCAACGCAGAGACCGTCGGTGGACGTGATTACCGGTGTGATTAAGGCAAATGTGCCATCTAGGCTGGCGTTTTCCACATCATCGATTACTGATTCGCGCGTTATTTTGGATCAAGCGGGTGCGGAAAAGTTGGTCGGACAAGGCGATTCACTGTTCATACCGATGGGCGCGTCGAAACCGCTCAGAGTGCAAAGTCCGTGGGTTTCTGAGGACGAAATTCAGGGCGTCGTGGAGTTTGCGAAAGCGCAACAGAAGCCTAATTACAGTGTCGACTTTGACAAAGTCCAGCCCAAAGAGGTAAAAACGGAGTTCGAGGAGGAAGTTACGCGCGATGTCGAAGAGTTGGTGCAGGCTGCCGAGTTGATTATTTCGACGCAACTCGGTTCGACTTCGATGTTGCAACGCAAATTGCGCATTGGTTTCGCGAAGGCTGGCAGGTTGATGGACATTTTGGAGTCACTGGGAATCGTGGGCGAAAGCGTCGGTTCAAAACCGCGTGACGTGCTTGTAGTTCCTGAAAATATGGAGGACGCGCTCGCGCAGATTAGAGAGATTGGAGGGAAATGATTTGGAAAATCGGCTACTTAGTGATTATGATTGCAACGACAGTAGTAATGGTAGTTAGAAATGGCAGAAAACACAAAAAGTAACTTAAATCTGCCGAATGTGCTGACTGTGATTCGCATTATTCTAGTACCACTTTATCTGTTTTTCCTGCTCACACCGCACGACAGCCCAAACTTTTACACATACCGTTTCGTAGCATTCGCAGTATTTACTGTCGCCATGCTGACCGACAAACTGGACGGCGACATCGCACGAAAGCGCCAAATTATCACTAACTTCGGCAAACTTATGGACCCAATCGCGGATAAACTTCTGCTCGGCTCTGCGTTCATCGCATTCAGTTACTTAGGCGAAATACCAGTTGTAGCGACTGCAATCATACTTTTCCGCGAAGTTTTTATCACGCTTTACCGCTTCCTAGTCATCAAGCGCAAAAAGCAAGTCATCCCCGCCTCAATCTGGGGCAAAGTCAAAACTGTCACGCAATCAATCACGCTCGGCGCATATTCCCTGCCTTACATTTTCCTACCGCAACCAATCCACATCGCGCTCTTTTGCCTGCTCATCGTAGCAGTCGTGATTACAGTGGCGTCGGGCGCAGAAATTGTGCTTGGGGCGAGACGGAGGAGTGAATAATAAATATGCAAACTACCTGCTCACACCCTATTGACATGCGTTCGGAAAATATGCTACATTTTTAAGTAATGAATAATAAGTAATGAGTAATTGTCAGCGGTGTTCGCATTCGCTCACAATTATTAAATTAATGCATGAGCGTAAGTGAATGCCTTAGTATCATTACGGGGTCAAACGCTCAATCGCGTTTTCCTTACTCATATTCATTACCCATTAAGTTAAGGAGAAATATGTCGAGGAAAGAAACACTCGCCCAAATTAAGGGGGGGGGGGGGCACACAGTTGCCTTACGTCGCGCTAGATTAATGCGAGCACGTAGAATTGCCCTGTTGATAGGTGTTATCGCGCTGATAGCCTTGGGCTTTTTGGTGTATAACTTGTTTTTTCAGAAGCACAGCGAAACGCCACTTGATTCCGTGCAGATAAAATCTGTTGCGGAAAGTGAATCGGCTGATGTTGATTTGTTGGTCTTAGTGAATAAAAACAATAAGTTACCTGATGATTATCGTGTCGATTTGACCGCGCTTGGTGAGCAAAAAGTTGCTAGTGTTTTATTAAACGACCTTAAAGATATGCGCGATGCGGCTGCGAGTGATGGTGTAAGTCTATATATCACTTCTGCGTATAGGTCGACAGCGGAACAGGAGCAAGTGTTTCGTGAAACTGTGGACGATTATGTTAGCCAAGGGTATTCTGCGGAAATTGCCGAAGATTTGGCTGCACGCCCTGGCTATTCTGAGCACGAAACTGGTTTGGCAATCGACTTTTCGCTCGACGGCAATGCGCAAAAACAGGCGGAAATGTGGAATTGGCTATCTTTGAACGCGCACAATTTCGGTTTCATACTGCGCTACCCCGAGAATGCGCGCCACATAACAGGCTATCGGGCAGAAGCATGGCATTATCGTTACGTCGGCAAAGAGCACGCAAAAGCGATATATGAGCAGGGCGTGACGCTAGAAGAATACTTAGGCAAAGTTGTCGAGTTTGAAGTGCCAATGGACTTATCGCCTGA
>JAISFQ010000053.1 GCA_031263495.1 Candidatus Nutricula glyptotermitis | reverse complement strand
AATAGGGTCGAATGAGGTCAAATGCTCATTCGCTGGGTCAAATGCTCAATCGCATTTTCCTCCGTTCACGTTCTCCTTTCAAGACCCCGCATCGGAGTGCGGGGTTCTGAGGTGGAGTAGTGCGGGGTTCTGAGTACCTCTTGTCATCTAGCAAGCGAATGCGATGCGGGATCTGTGATTAGCAAGAAAGTACGTTACATACTAAGAAGCCAGATCCCGTGTCGCGTGCTTTGCACGCTACCTAGATGACAAAGCGGTGACTTGTATAACAAAGCAAAGTATCCGCAACTTGCGATTACATGAAAACCAGTGTATACTTTAACCTATGGAAGCTGAATCTGTATTAGGGGAAAATAACGGTGCAGAAAGCACTGCTCACGAGCCTGACATCACGATTACGACGCACAGCACTTCTGAGGAGTTTTGCATACCACTGCCTGGCGAAACTTGTGGAGTTCGCATGTATCGCAAGTTTTCTAGGACAATTTCGGTCGAACGTCGCTCAACAAAACAGAAAGTTGTGCATGAAATTACTGCAGGTGGTGTCGCTTTAAACTCGTTATGCGAAGCGGCTGTGATACAGCGCAGGAATCTGGTCACTGATGAATTGCAATGGTGTCTGCCAAAAGGGCATTTGGAAAATGGTGAAACGAAAATTGACGCTGCAATTCGCGAAATATTTGAAGAAACAGGCATAATCGCAAAGCCAATTCACAAAATCGGACACTTTGATTACTACTTCTCAGGTGGAAACTTCCTGATTCACAAAACTGTTCATCATTATCTCATGCGTGCAGTTGGCGGATTTCTGACAGTCGAAAATGATCCAGACGAGGAAGCGGAAAGTGCTTATTATGTGCCGATAAAAGACCTGCGTAGCCTGCTCACATACAAAAATGAAAAGTTTATCATCGACAAAGTTATGCGAGAAATAGAGGGCAGGGGTGTGACAGCGATTCTTGGAGGCGAGAGTTGAAAATTGCAACAACCAATACCTTTTCTAAACTATTCAGTGCATTAATTGCCAGTTCATTTGCCATTTTACAATTAGCAACACCTACAAACGTCTTGCACGCAGAAGATGCCAAGCAGCAAGATTCGTTTTACGAGTTAACATCGATTACGTCGATTTTGAACAAAGACACCCACCTAAACATTCAGTTACAGCGAACAAATAACACAGATTCAGCCAGTACAACGCACATTTTTCAAGTGCAAATCGGTAGAAACATTACGATGCGCAATGAACTGCTTGCATACTTGCACCATGAGATAGAAGTCCAATATCCGCTGTTCGAGACGCAGATTGCATCTAGTGAAAAGCAAAAAACCACAAATGGAACTTTGGATATTCAAATAAAATCAGATGAATTAGAGCAAATAAAAGACGTTTCACGCAATTTAACTTCTAAGGAGCAGGCGTTTCCTATTGAGATAAACATATGTAACTCAGAAGATGGGCAATGTTCAAACGCAAATGCCGTGCAACAAATTATAACTTTTATCACTTATCAAGAATCAAAAACTGACACAACAAATCGAAAGTATTCACTTGCAATCGTTACAAATAAGGAGATTACAGCACCATATAAAAACATGGATCTTTCAATTCTAGCAGCAAACAACATAGATCCTGCACTTTTTGGACTACCTACAAACTTTGCCGATAACGCGAATGACACATTTGACAAAAACGCATCAAACACGCTATCAGAGCAAACTCCTGTATATTACGCTGCTCCAAATGGCGCAGATTGCACAACTATGGAGTATTTAAATAAACATGGAGTTAACACACTGTTTGCTGGCAATATGCAGGCGATTAATGCACTTACATACACGCCAACTGCTATGATTCAACCAATCAATGCAAATTGCGACTTCGGAGAAAATCCATCGCTCACAAGCATTTTAACTATTGACCAAACACTTGATAACACTCTAAACATGCGTGAAAACTTAAATATTGACGTTAAAAACCCTATTCAAACATCGACTCCCTTATCGTTGCAATTTTTTCTCGCAGATACGCTTGTGACCGCAAATGAAGCACCTGGAATCGAACGTGAAAGTATAGTTTATGACCAAAATAACACTAATTTTGCTGAATTGCTTATGAATCAACTCAAAAACGCCAGTTGGCTTCGTTTAAATAAACTCACTGATATAGGCAAAACAGAGCCCGATATTGAAAGTTCACCAGTATTTGGTCAAATTCGCAACAAAACTCTTACAAAAAAAGACATATCAACTCTCATGCTTTACGCTTCTCACTTGGACAATTTTGCACAAATTACCGAAAGTCCGCAAACGTTTTTATCCGAAAACTCCAAGCCTATAATCTCTGTTTTTGACGCAAACACTGTAAATGATAGTGAAGCGAGTGAAAAGCGATTAAAAGATGCCATAAATAGCACTTCTTCCTTATTGCAGAGCATAGAAATTGCAGATATTTCGTCCGTTACTGCGATTTCCAACGAGGCGCAAATTCCAATAACGCTTCGTAACAGGCTAAACGAACCAATAAATGTGACATTAGATTTGGAGATTTTCGGGCAAAACAAAGAATCAGGCTCAAAGCAAGAAGTAAAAGTGCCATCAAATGCAGAAATCGTCACAAAAATGCCACTTTCTTTCAAATACTTCGGATTGTCCACAGTGAAGGCGCATTTAGCAAACCAAGCAGGCGATTCTATTGGAGATTCTATCACGTTTTCTGTAACAAATGTGCCTGAAATCGGCGAGTATGGCTTGAAACTATTCATCGCAGGAATTACGTTACTGTTTGCATTCGGAATCTATCGCACAATCAAAAAACGTAAAAAACACGCAAATTCGCTCAAAAAAGGTCAAAATGAATCATAAGTTACCGCCAGTTCCATTGCCCGATGATATACAAAAAAGTTTTGAAACACTTTCCGAAAAGCGCATTTTTACCAGTGATGACCTGCAAACTGCATACATTAACATTTCCGAAGTGCAGCGAATCACTGGCAATCCACTCTCCGCAAACGACAGTATTCCGATCGAAACAGATGTTACAGAAACGCCAAATAACGCAAAAAGCAACAACACAATCGCCAAAAACTCTGCACTTATGGCTGCTGGCACGCTTGTTTCGCGCATAACCGGTATGCTCCGCTCGATTCTTTTGGTCTCGGCACTCGGCGCGACTGGACTCGCAGCGGACGCGTTTGACATGGCAAATACGCTTCCAACACTGCTGTTTACCCTGCTCTCAGGCGGTGTTTTGAGTGCAATTTTCATCCCACAGATTACGAGATACTTGCAGAACAAGGAGAAAGGCGAAAATGACATCAACAAATTGCTTACTTTTGCAGGTGTTTTGTTGCTCGCGCTCACACTCATTTTGACCGCCCTCACTCCCCTGTTCATCAGCGTCATGGCAAGCAGTTTGTGGACCGACGCGCAACGCGATTTGGCGATTTCGTTCGGCGTAATCTGCATGCCACAAGTGTTCTTTTACAGTATGTATTCCCTGCTCGGGCAAGTTTTAATGGCAAAAGAACGCTTTATGTCTTACATGTGGGCACCGATTGCGAACAACGTGGTTTCCTGCATCGGACTCACTATTTTCGTGCTGATTTATGGTTCTGCACCGCGCGAAGATTTGGCGATTGCAGGCTCTGTGAACGATTTGGCGTCGTGGAGCGCAGGTAAAGTTTCGCTAATTGCCGTCACAGCGACGCTTGGAATCGCTATGCAAGCAGTGATTTTAGTGTTTGCACTGATTAAAGCAGGGTTTAGTTTTCGCTTAGTGTTCGGCATGAAAGGAATTGGGTTAAAAAAGATTTCTGGTATCGCGGGCTGGTCATTTATGATGTTGCTGCTGAACCAAATCATCACAATCTTGGTCGTAAATGTCGCAAGCAGTGCTCCGAGTGAAGCAAATACAGTCATTGATGTCGCAGGAAACGCTGCTTACACGCAAACTTTGATGATTCTAATGCTTCCATATTCGCTAATTTCGCTGTCAATCGTAACTGCAATTTACCCCAAAATCGTGAGTGCCGTGCAAAAACGCAATCAGCGTCAAATCACGAAACATTTTTCGTACGCAATCCGCGTAACTGGCGTTTGGAACGTATTTTTCACATTCGCATTCTTTGTTCTGAGCACGCCAATTGTAAAATTACTGATATTCACAATCACGCCCGAAGCATTGCAATCGATGAGCACGATATTGTTCGTTTTCGCATTTCGACTGATTCCGATGACGTTCGTGCTGATCATCGAACGCACGTTTTTGGCATTTGAGAACGCAAAAACCTACTTTTTCTGCTCACTTCCGCCCGCCGTCCTTCAAGTTGCGTTCATTTTGGTCTCAAAGTCCATTTTCCGCTCGTACGATTGGGTTTCGGCAATCGCGCTGTCGTTCGTAATATCAAGCACTTTTGAAGC
>JAISFQ010000022.1 GCA_031263495.1 Candidatus Nutricula glyptotermitis | reverse complement strand
AATCCAAGCAATGCGCAAGTATTGTTGCGCCGTAGGCGAAACCATACGCCAGCGCTATAAAAGTGTGAGCCCATAGGGCGAACTCCGAATCAAACGCACTGCGTAAAGCGCAGTGCAATCAAAGCATGAATGAAATGAATTCCGATTCCCAATTATTAATTATTAATTATTAACTATTAACTAAACTCCTTACTCATTATTCCTTACTCATTACTCATTACTCATTACTCATTACTCATTACTCACTACTCACTACTCACTACTCATTACTCCTTATTCATTATTTAAGGTGTATAATATTATATATGAACTCAAAACACAGTATAAGCAAAAAAGCTATATTAATAGCAGTTTGCATAGTCGCAGTGGCTGCTGGAGTGACATATTTTGTTACGTCTAGCGCAAAAGATGCTACTATAAATGAAATGAACGAAAAACTGAATGCACTTCAGCAAAAAATTGACGATTACGAAAAAGGCACTGAACTCGGTAAAGAGCAGGTCGACAAACTCAAAAAGCATAACGAAAACATTGAAAACACTGAAAGCGAAGCATTAACTCCTGAAACCGCCACTCAAGTGTTTGAGACAGATGGCGTGATCGTAGTCAATAAAAAGCATCCAGTGCCAGAAAGTTATGCGCCTTACGAAAACCCAGAAGCAGTCGAGCACTTGAAAGAATTGATAGCAGAAGCGCAAAATAGCGGAATTGACTTAGACTATTCATGGAGTGGATTCAGGAGTTATGACACGCAAGCAGGGTTATTTAATTCCTATGCTGCGAGTTCGGGAGTCGAGGCTGCGGAAACATTTTCAGCGCGACCTGGCTATTCCGAGCATCAAACTGGCTTAGCATTTGACTTGAAAGCAAGTTCTGGTGCACTTTACAGAATCGATGACGCAAGTTATGATTATAACACCGATTGGGTTGCTCAGCATGCCGCAGATTTCGGTTTCATCATTCGTTACCGCGAAGAATGGCAAGATACGACAGGTTACATCGGCGAACCGTGGCATTTACGCTATTTGGGTGCGGATTTGGCAAATAAAGTGTATGAGGCGAACGAACCGCTTGAAACATATTTAGGCGTTGAAGGCGGAAATTATAACTAACTTATTGAAAATCTGCGCACAATGGAAAAAACTTACGCGCTATCTATAACAGAACATAATATTTTGTTATGACAAAACGTAAAATTTCCCATAATAACACCATCTTCCCAATTTATATGCACAAAAGAAATGTATGAACTAATACCATACATCTTGCAACACCAGTACTTATTCACCAATTTTACAGACTTCACCGCTAGGCAATAGAAAGCGAGTATTGTATTAATCGTAGGTGCGCACTGGCATATTTTGTGCATATTTGCTTGAAGAATCAAGAAGTTGTATAGAAAAAGTCCAGTTGTGCAATGGAAACAGTGTAAAACACAAAGGAGAAAATGGAAAACAAAAATGTTAAGCTAAGAGAGTTTAGCAAGAAGGCTACGAGCCTTTTTATTACGATGACACTCGTGTTGTCGGGAGTCGTGGCGATAAGCGGAAGTGCGATGGTAGCGAATGCAGCAGGAAATTCGGGGATAATTAGTGGCAGTGGAAACACAGCGATTATTGGACCAGTGAATGGCGTATCACTTCAACAAAATTCTGATGGAGAAGCCGATAAAGGAAATTTCCAAGAAATTAGAGTTCATGGTTTACGTGGGGTTATTCAATCATCCAACAGTAGCAATGGCTATGCGTTCGCTGGAGACAAGGTACAATTTGTTTCTACGCATACTTGGGTTGATTCAAGTGGTTTAACTGGCGGAACTGTCGGCATGTTCGTGTGTGCTGACAGCGGGGGCAGTGCTATACTTAGTAGTAGTACCAAAGATGCCGCTGGAAACGTCTATACATGTCCAAGCATTGGAACTGATCAATCAGTACTTATAGAAAATAAATATGGATTTTTTCATTCAAACGGTTTGAAAAATAACTCTGACAAAGACAAGACACTTGATGTGGTAACTGGTCTTGATGACGAGGGAAAGCCAATAACTACAAAAATAACACTCTCAAATACTGTTATGAGCGGAAACACAGTATGGGCGAGTAATGTTGAATTGCCATCTAATCTAACAACAGCAAGAACGTACCACGTTTACGCAATGCACCAGTTAAAAGACGAAGCAAAGAAAACTATACAAACTAATCACATTTCAATCACAGTATATCCTAAACCTTCAGTGTCGATAAATGGATGGCGAAACAATCCAGCAGCCTCTTCAACAGACAACTATGCAGAAGCGACAGCATCTATAACGTGCAACTTACAAGGTATCCCTGGATTGTCATGTAAAGCATCGGCTCACGGGTCTACACCTGTTGGCATAACGACTTCGCCAGCATCACCAACAACATCAGTCACTTTTTCTGGTACACCGAAAAGCATCGGCAAATTTGACTTTGAAGTCAGATTCCAGTTAGTGAGTACAGGCGACGTTAAGCTTGATTGGTCTTATATGCAAAATGGAAGCTGGACCGTAACTCCTGGCAATATAGCCGAAGTATACCTTAAACCAAGTTCTAATTCAATTGAAAGAAATGTGTCGACCGGCGATGAAAAGAGGGACTTAGATATATTGGGTTTTGACACTAGCGGAAACGAAATATCTGTTCTTTCAAGTACAGCAAATACAATGACGAACAAAGACAGATTATATACTGTCGAGTATTGCGGAGAATCTCAAGACTGCAATAATGGCACAACACCTGAAACCACTACTTCCAGAATCGGCAATGTAACTACAATTTCGAATGAAAAGGACATGCATGTCGTTTCAAGTGCAGGAGAAGACACGCTAGTAGTGCCAGCAGGAATAAAAACTGGGTATAGGAAAGTAACGCTACAATTTACAAACGGCAATTCTGCCTGCAACTTCCCCAACCCTACTGGTTGTAACACTCATGCTCCTGCCGTAATCATCAACGTTCTGGGTGCACCGATATTTTATAAACCAGGCACAGATGGAACATGCTCTACCTTCGGCAATAAAATCACAGGCACAGACACAGTTAAAGTAAAAGATACGACAATAAACGCTGAATATACAGAAACATTACTCTGCGTAGATGCAAATCCAAAACTTGTTGGTTCATCTAACGCATTACCGCTTACTTATGAAGCATCTACTGAAAACCTGGGTGACTTTGGCAGACCATTTGCCTTAGATGTGAGTGGCAATATACAATTTGTACAGACTGCAACAAGCCCTCAAAAAGTTGGAACATATCAATGGAACGACTTCAAAGCGACCTCAAGCATAGGAGTTTCTGACCCAATTTCTATAAAAGTGAAAGCAATACAAGGTGGCACAGAAAGCATAGAAATAAAAAGAGAAAATGCTGCTGAGGAAAATATGCAAGATTACGCAGAATGCACGCCAGTATGCCATATCGATTCAATTACAAGAAGCACAGAAGGGAATGTGAATGTAGAAGCAAAGTTTTCGTTATATGAACTTGATACATTCGCTAATCAGAAAATATCACATGCCTCTATAGTTCCAATTGTTAGAAAATGTAGTGCTGTATCTGTATCTTCTGAATCAGCATGCGAAGGAGCAAGCGACTTAGTGACAGTCGCAGCGGTCAAAAATGGGAACAATTATACTGGAGGCATTAATCTTACTGTAAAAGGGCAAGCAAAAACAGGACTATATAGAATCAAAGTGACTATGCGAAACGTAGCCAATGCAGATATATATGCATATTACTACATCTTCATTCGTGGCGATATAATCCAATCAACTGTAACTAACGCAGATTCTGGCACTAATAAACTTATAGGTACGCAAGCAACAACGTTTACAAAAGAAATTGAATTTGACGCATATCCACCTGTAAGCACTTATAATCATGTAAGTGCCACTTTGCCAACATCTTCTACTAATGCTCCATACACTTTCGCGAAAAAGGAAAACTCGGAGAATACATGGATATTTACGTTTACACCAGATGCTGCGGGATTGTACACATTCGAACGAAGTGCAGTCACTGGGGGTTCTAACCCAAACACATTAACATCAACGATTAAAGTAACGGTAGAACAAGGTGCAGTAAGTAAAATAAAGCCGTTGTTTACTAGTACGACTACTTTAGCCGATTACGCAGAAGGTAACGTTACTGGAAAACTCATCAATCGTAGCGCACAAATTAGCGATGGAACTAAAAAAGTAGGATTACAAATCGACGGATATGCTGACACAAATCAACAGAAGCAAATAGTAAGCGATGGCAAAGTAATAGGTGGCTCTCTTTGGGCTACTGAAAGTAACACAAGCGTTACTATTGGACGCTGCAGACCTTCTACATGTGCTGATAATTCTATAGAAACGATTCAGATGGTAAAAGGCGTGAAAAACGATTCTGGACTAATTTTAACTTATGTAAACGAGAAACCAGTACTCGAAATCCCAGCATTTACAAAAACAGGACTTAGAAAGATAACTCTTACAAGCAATGGGTTACAAGCGGAAATGTACCTGTACGTCGGCGGTGACCCAGTTCTATACATAGGTTCAGGATACGAACAAAGTACGCATTACGATAAGTTTCCTAGCAAAATGCTCGCAAAACAAAGCGCAAGTGACACAGATGACGCAATAACTGCTTCGTTTACATCAATTATCGGTGTAGCATCTACACATAAAATCTACGTTGACGCATATCCACACCTCACAAAAACTGATGATAATGGCAACATTAATTATACAGTAGATGTCGCTAACCCTATTAGTGTTCCGTTATTTAATGACCCCTATTCAATCGATTCAGATGGAAATATACAACTTATAACTTCTGCCACCGCTCCTACAAAGGTTGGAACATATAAGTGGGATGACTTTTACGTTACAAAAACTGGTTCTGCAGGGCAATCTGTTTTGATAAAAGTAAGATTAAACGTGCTACAAGGGGACACAAAAAGCATAAGCGTAGTTGCACCACTTGCGACGCTTGATTATAACTACCCTTGCATAGTTCAGAACACAGAAACAACCTGCGAGTTTAACACTTTCACTAGAAGCGCAACTGCTACTAGCCAATCCTTGCCATTTAACATCTACAAAGAGGACGCAGCAGGAAATAAGACACTGATTACACCTAATAAAACTGATGGTGTGAGTTTTGCAGTTTCTTATTGTGCTGAGATAAATGAATCTACGTGCACTACTGATGAGTTGACAATGGAGTTTAAAGGTGAGAGTGCCCAAAAACACACGATGACGCTACAAGGCAGAGAAGTAAAAACAGGATTAAAGCGAATTCACGTCGAATACACAGAATCTGGCGTTGTATTTGAAAAAGACTACTATCTGTTCATCAAAGGTGCACCAGTATATAGAGTGCTTGAAAACAATGTAGCGACAGGAAACGTTATTACAGAGCATACAACTAATGCCGCGCAGGCAGTTTCTAAAACAATTTCGTTTGCAATAGATGCTTACCCGGAAATTACTAGTTTTTCATCAAGCAGACAAGGTGCTTCGCCAGTAACTGCTTCCCCTAACTTGGAATTTGCGCAAGATGGTAATAATTCGCATAAACTATCTGTAACCTTTACTCCTGATTGCTTAGGCAATTACTCATGGGTGCTCACAGCCACTAATTTATTAAGTGCTGGTATTAGTAGTAAATTGGCAGTAGCACTGGAAGTTTACGCAGGCGATGTAGACAACATCAAAACTACTCTCACGTCTCCAACTTCGCAATTAACCGATTACACAGCGGACGGCATTAGCGGAAAACTCATCAATCGTAGTGCGCAATTTACCGATGGGACTAAAAAAGTAGCATTACAAATTGATGGATATGCTGACACAAGCCAACAGAAGCAAATTGTAAGTGATTCTAAAACAATTGGAGGTAGTGCTTGGGCTACTGAAACGAACACAAGCGTTACTATTGGACGCTGCAGACCTTCGACATGTGCTGATAATTCTATAGAAACGATTCAGATGGTAAAAGGCGTGAAAAACGATTCTGGACTAACTTTAACTTATGTAAACGAGAAACCAGTACTCGAAATCCCAGCATTTACCAAAACAGGACTTAGAAAATTGACCATTACTGCTAATGATAAGACAGATATTGTATACCTATACATTGGCGGTGACCCTGTTCTATACACAGGTTCAGGATATGAACAAAGTACGCATTATGATAAGTTTCCTAGCAAAATGCTCGCAAAACAAAGCGCAAGTGACACAGATGAAACAATAACTGCTTCGTTTACATCAATTATCGGTGTAGCATCTACACATAAAATCTACGTCGATGCATATCCACACCTCACAAAAACTGATGACAATGGAAACATTATTTACACAGCAGATACCGCTAACCCTATTAGTGTTCCACCATTTAATGACTCATATTCAATTGACGCAGATGGGAATATACAACTTGTAACTTCTGCCACTGCCCCTACAAAGGTCGGAACATATAAGTGGGATGACTTTTACGTTACAAAAACTGGTTCTGTAGGGCAATCTGTTTTGATAAAAGTAAGATTAAACGTGATACAGGGTGATACAAAGGGAATAAGCGCAGTTGCACCTAACGCAACACTAGACCACAATTACCCCTGCATAGTTGACAGTTTACCCACTACATGCTCCTACAACACTTTCACGAGAAGCGCAACTGCTACAAGCCAACTTCTGCCATTTAACATCTACAAAGAGGACATAGCAGGAAATAAGACGCTGATTACACCTAGCATATATGACGGCGTATCATTTGACGTGTACACTTGCAGTGAAACAGATACAAGCAAATGTGATAAAGACAAAGAAGGGGCAATGCATTTTATCGGCGTAGATTCTTCCAAGCACACAATGACGCTAGACGGTAAAGAAACAAAAACAGGGCTCAAAAAGATTGTTGTCTCGTATGTTGAGAATGGTAGTTCATTCACAGTTAATTATTTCCTGTTCATCAAAGGCGCACCAGTGTATAGGTTGCTTGAAAACAACGTAGCGGCAGGAAACGTTATTACAGAGCATGCAACTTCGGCACAGCAGTCGGTTCAGAAAACGATTCAATTTTTGATAGATGCGTATCCTGCGGTTAATTCCTTTTCTTCAACTCGAGCTGGAACTTCACCAACAGATAATCCTGACTTGGAGTTTATACAAGATGCAACTAATCCACACAAAGTATATGCAACTTTTACTCCAACTATAAAAGGTAACTATAGATGGGAAATAGCATCTGCTAACGCACTAAATCCAGGCGCAAGCAATAAACTTAACGTCGAATTAGACGTTGTCGAAGGCGACTTAGTCGGACTTGATATTACTTTCACAGGCGCAAACGTTAAACCATATAGCGGCAACGATGGCTCAGCGTTTCAGGGGCAACAAGTAGCAAGGGAGGCAACTTCGTTAGAAACTGTGGAAGTTGGATTCAAAGTAGACGGTTTTGGGGCTGGTGAAACAAAAATTATCGAGGATGGACGATATTTAGATGGTGACCAGAACCCACAAAATGACGTAAAACTTTACACGGAGAGTATCGATATATACAAATGCGATATCGTCAATGAAAACGGAAAGTGGGATTGTTCAACTACTCATTCAACAAACATCACGGTTCAATACAATACTAACACTTATAACCCGGAATTACTCTCTTACTCTAAGGTCATAATCCCAGCGTACACAAAGACTGGACTCTATAAAATAGTCTTTGATAGCCGCTCCAATATGAATCCTGCCAGTGGCTATGATGTAAAATCTGCTTATCTTTTGATAACTGGTGCACCAGTTTTGTATTCCGATTCTGATATGAACTCAAGGATTTTATCCAATGCGACTCTAAACTTTGCAAGTACGTCGGGTGCAGCGAATAATTTACCTACCGATAACCGCACTATTTATGTTGACGCATATCCGAACTTAAAGGCAATAGGAACAGAAACTATATCATACAAAGAAGGAAGCAAGCCTGAAAACTTTTATTCCCCTTTTAAGCTAGACGATAATGGTAATATAATCCTAGTAACGACTGCATCAAACCCTAAAATGGTCGGTATGTATAACTGGACTGAGGTCACAGCAAACAACGGTGCAACCTCAACGTCTGTAAATGTTACACTATCAGTTACTCAAGGCAGCACAAAAAGCATAAACGCAGTCGCACCTAACGCGTCACTGGACTCCAACTACCCCTGCATAGTCAATAATTTACCTACTACATGTTCTTACAATACTTTCACTAGAAGCACAGGCATTTTATCGCAAACTTTGCCATTTAACATCTACAGAGAGGACGCAGCAGGAAACAAGACACTGATTACACCTAGCATATATGACGGCGTATCATTTGTCGTGTACACTTGCAGTGAAACAGATACAAGCAAATGTGACACTGAAGAAGCGATGATGTCTTTTAAGGGCGATGGTGCTCAAAAACACACGATGACGCTACAAGGCAGAGAAGTGAAAACTGGACTCAAAAAGATTGTTGTCTCGTATGTTGAGAATGGTAGTTCATTCACAGTTAATTACTTCCTGTTCATCAAAGGTGCACCAGTGTATAGATTGCTTGAAAACAACATAATAACTAGCGATGTTATTACAGAGCATACAACTAATGCCATACAGGCAGTTTCTAAAACAATTTCGTTTACAATAGATGCTTACCCAGAAATTACTAGTTTTTCATCAAGCAGACAAGGTGCTTCACCAGTAACCCAAACTCCTAACTTGGAGTTCACGCGTGACACGAGTAATCAAAATCTATATAAAGTGTCTGCAACCTTTACTCCCGATAAAATAGGCAATTACTCATGGGAGTTGGCATCCACTAACTCTCTAAGTGCTGGTACTAGCAGTAAATTGACAGCAAAGTTAGGCGTTACAGTAGGCAATGTTAGTGCACTAAAAATTACCTTTACAGGCTCTAATGCAAAGAATTTTAGCATCTTAGACGATTCTGGTATAACAGGTCAACAGGTGACTCGTGAGGCAATTAATACAAATGCGGTAGAAGTTGGCTTCAAAGTTGATGGATTTCAAGGTTCAACGCAACTGATTTCTGATGGCAGATACTTAGATAGCGACCAAGACCCTCAAAACGACGTAAAATTATTTAACTCAGGTTCTTTTGGCATTACAATACACAGGTGCAATTATACTGATGTGCAAAATGTAAGTAGTTGGAACAAAGACGACTGCTCAAATGGCATATTTGACTACGATGCGGGAAATACATCAGATGCAGAAAAAATACGAGTGAATTATAACACAAGCACTTACAACAGCGAATTAGGCTCATACAGCAAAGTAATAATTCCTGCATATGCTAAAACTGGGCTATATAGAATAACTTTTGATGCTCGCAACGCCAATAACCCTACTACAATTCAAAGCATCCAAGTAGCATACTTATTAATAACTGGTGCACCAGTTATGTATTCTGATGCTGACAAAACTCTGCGATACACATCTAGCAACAAACAAGTGAGTTTTACGAGCGTAGCAGGTGCAGCGAATAATTTACCTACCGATAACCGCACTATTTATGTTGACGCATATCCGAACTTAAAGGCAATGGGAACAGAAACTATATCATATACGCCGGCAGATATGCCAGAAAGTTTTTATGCGCCTTTTGAGCTAGATGATAATGGTAATATAATCCTAGTAACGACTGCATCAACTCCTAAAAAAGTCGGTCAATACAAGTGGACTAGCATAAAAGCAAACAACGGTGCACCTTCGATGCTTCTGGACGTTACGCTGCGCGTTACACAGGGAAGTACTAAGAAAATAAGCGCATCTACGCCAAGTGTTAACAATTTTCAAACATACACATGTATCGACCCACTTAATTCATCCGTTACATCATGTCCCACGATTAACACGATTATAAGGAACTACAATAATAGCAACAAACAACAACTAGTATTCAAGGTTCTAAAAGAGGATGCTCAGGGTAACAGTGTAGACGTTGCTACTAATGGGTATGACAAACTTACTTACACCGCGTATTCTTGTGCGACACTTTATCCAGGTACAGATGCAGGAAACTGCATGACAAAAGACGACACTCTCACATTTGATGGAAATATCATGCAATATATGGGTAAGGAAACAAAAACTGGCTTAAGACGCATTCAGATAGATTTAGAGGCAGTCGAAACACTAGAATCTCTTACAAAAGCTACAATAAATTACTATGTGTTTATTCAAGGTGCACCTGTTTTATTGCAGGACGGTAAACCTGTAACATCTTCTGCTTATACTCTAAAGCAAGGGCAATTAACAGATATTGATGTAGTTTTTGACGCATATCCAGCAGTTACGATTGATGCCAACTCCGCAAAGGAAATAATCGGGACGGTTAAAACTTTGGACAATCAAGAGTTTTTTGGCTTTGCAACTAGCAAAAACACACAAACTATAAAAGTTAATCCACTCACTATCGGTCAACACAAGTGGAATCTGATTACTTATAACCAGATACAAACAGGCATTGCATACGACTTCACAATTAATGTTATAAAGGGCGATCCATCTAATTTGAACATTAATTTGACTACCGAAGGTGGAGATGCATTATCTACATATTCTGGCGAAGGAAACTCAGCATTTTCTGGTAAACTTGTGCATCGCGATGCACTTAGTGGTGGCACAACACAAAAAGTAGCACTCAAAGTAAATGCGAAGAATGCAGAAGGTGTTCAAATCGTAGAAAATGGGAAGTTCATTACATCAGATTACGTTTTCCCAGAATCAAACAACATTAATGTAGAAATTGCAAACTGTGACACACACCAAAAAGGCAGGCAGGCTTGTTTGGAAGGAAGCACCAATGATAAATATCGTGGCGTAGGCGCAGATGGTCAAGCAGCAAAATCCGATGGTGTTTACTTAGAAAACGGTTTAATTCACGTTTCACCGCAAGCAAAAACTGGACTTAGGAAAATAACCATAGTTGATATAGACAATAATGCGTTATTCTTTGACTTTATTTACCTTATGATTGGTGGCGAGCCTGTGCTATATAGTGATGCTAGTAAATCAACACCAGTTACAAGTGGCATTACGTTTACTTCGACTGTTAATACTAACACAACGCATAAAATCTACGTTGATGCATATCCTAAGATGGCATCTGGTTTATTGCCGAAACAAACGTCAACCGCTAATCCGAATGTTTTAGCAGGTGGAGATACACCGATGCTTAGAGTTGATAGTGATGGCAATATAACATTTACGACTACAAAGAAAGTTGGCAACACTACTGCTTATCCGTCAACCTTAGGTGATTACAAGTGGATTTATCCAAACGATGTAACTGCTGACAAGCAAACTACGGTTACTGTTACACTTAGTGCTGATACGATAGATAAAGTAAAGTTAAGGTATGTCAATACAGCAAATGTTTACGAAATGGGCATAACAAGCGACTTAAATGAGACAGAAAATTTGTCAGGCATCATAGCAACTAGAAGTGCCATAAATGGTGAGTATAAAAACATTTCGCTGACACTATCAGGAATAGATGACTTAGGAAATGTGGTGCAAGAAAACAAAAAACTTCTTGATGCAAACCCTACGTCAATAATTGTTGAAAAATGTGAGCAAAACGCTAGCTATGAAGTAATAAATTGCGAAAACATTCCAGAAAACAATTTACTTACGACCTCTGGCAACTTCCGTACAATATCACTCACAACTCAAACTAGAACTGGACTATACAGAATAAAGGCTCTAGTTTGTCCGTCAGGTAAAGTGTGTGCGAATGTTGCTAATCCCGAAGCTCCTTTGACTGACGAAATGTATGTGCTAGTGCAAGGTGCTCCAATTTTGAGAGACAACAATGGAAATGTTATCACATCACTAGATTTGAAAACAGTAGTTGGCGGAGAGTTTAATGGCAGAGACTACAAGATTAATCAAGTTGACGCTACACTGGAATACGACAACATAAAGCAAGATGCAATCAGAATTGATGCTTATCCAAAAGTCGTTAGTAACTCTGCAATAAAACAAACGACCAGCGGAGATGCAGTGCCTAGCAACTTTCTTAGCATAAATGCCGAAAAACAGCATCTTCAAATCAAAAGCACTAACAACACATTTAGCAATAAGGGAGTTTACGGGTATGGAGTATATCTAACGAATGGAATGGGCGAATCTGATGAACTTTTGATAAATACAAAAGTGCAACAGCTCATAATGCCTACGATCAAGGTCATCTTTAACGACGGCAACAAAGTGGAAGCAACGAGTCAAACACCAGAACCTACTGCAACATACAGAATCGATGTAACCGACATCTATGGGCAAAAAACGACGAATTACACAAGTCCACATTTGAGAAGTTATGGCGTAATAGATGACGGCGATGGTGGTTACAGTTATCAAAACGGAGGTGAGTCGGATTCTTTGATAACGATTAAGACCTCAGAAACCACAGAGGAGGAAGCAATCAAGTTTACGTCAGGCATGGGCAAGAAACTAGTGCAAGTTAGTTCACGTGTTACAACAGCGAAAGCACCTGACAACACTCAAAGCCTATATACTGATTCAATTGGCGTTTCATCTGCTACAGAATTTGAAGTATACAGAAGACCGACTGTTGAGCCTACCTCTGAGAATCCAACTCCGTATGAAGTTACAGGCTATGTAAACGAATACTTAGAGTTTGCACCAACGTACACTTCATATCCACCGATGATAGGAAGCATGTACATTGATACTTTGGTGTGTGAAAACTTGCCAGTAGGTTTGGAGATTCCAGTAGGAACTGTTAGAATTAGCGGAACTCCAAAATACGCGACAAAGGACACAAAAGTAGAGTGCAAGGCAACAAACCATGCGTATGGCTGGGAAGATTACTCAGAGTTCACTCTAAACTTTACGATTAGTCAAACAGAAGAGTTTAGAGGCATAAATGCTGTCGGCAACACGAGTAACTTAGTGGACGAAAATGGAAATAGGCTACCACTTACTACTGCTAGTGTTGGTGAAAAAATTTACCTTACAGCAAACATGCTAGATGGATTCGGGCAAAAGATAGATTTAGACGATATGCAAATTACTTCTAGCCTTGCTGCAGATGAGATAAACATCGTAGAATATGAAGGTCAAAAAGCAGTCGAAGTGACACTTGCAAGTCAAGGCGTGCGTGCAATTTACTTCGCATACTCGCAAATTTCAGGATACGTCGACTTGAATGCATATCAAGTTCCGACTTTTACAGGAGATGAAACGACGAGGACATACGAGTTGAATGTGAAAGTAGGTGAAAGAATTGAACAGCAACTCCCAATTTCTGCTTATCCGCTTGAGATAAAAACATCATGCTCTGATATGCCTGCAACGTTGGAAGTTTCTTCCGCTGGAGTGCTAACGGGGCACGTTACAGAGGAAAAAACTTACAGTTTGCAATGCGTATTATCAAATATAGTGGGTTTTGGTGAGATGTTTAAGATAGTGATTACAGCATCGCCACTTGGTGAATTTACCTCAATTCCATCCGATAAAATACCTAATCAACTGGAGTTAGATAAACAATATTGCATTGAACTGTTAATTATTACGCGCGATATGGATGGAAACATAGTGGATCCTGGTCAAGTGAATTTGTTTTCGACGATTGATTTTGATGCATTTACACCAGTTACAGAGTGTAAAAAAGCGAGTGCAAATGCAGAAACGATGCTACTGACAAATGCGTTGAACGAAAATGACGAACAATTAGAGTTAATGCCAATGAGCGAAGTTACAGATGATATCAGTGCATTTACGCAGGCTACGGATTCAAGTGCTGAATATGTTGCTCAATCATTTGTTACAGCATTACACAAAAAGACAGGATACAGGGACTTCATGGCAAGTATTTCAGAAGCAGATACGCAATATATAGCGACAGTCGAGGGAGTAAAGCGCCCAATTGCTCAGAATTTTGCAAAAACTGTAACAAAAGGAGCAAAGTTAAATGAAACATTATCAGTTACAGCACATCCAGCAAATGTTACGTATGCATGCAAAAACCTTCCTGCTGGCGTGACTATAACGAATAGCAAAATCACTGGAAGTATTGGAAAAGCGGGTGCATATAAGGCAACATGCACGCCTACAAACTCTGTCGGCGCAGGCAATACCTTTACAATTACTCTAACAGTGACGGATGTTGTAAAATCGACGCTTAAAATTCCGATTACGAAAGAAAATGGTCTAATATTCCAGATTTTAGACATTAAGGGCAATGTTCACACAGAAGGAATCGGCTACTCGTATAAACACTCGATAACAAAAGGTTGCAGTTTTAGTCAAAAAGGCAAGTTAGTTACGACTAAGTACTGTCCTAGCAACGTAGTTAACAGAGGTTCTATGGCGGAACTTATGTGGAATCTGATGGGTCAACCGAAAGTCACTTCATCAGTGCCTGCGATTAAAGACATCGGTAAACTCAGTAAAAACCGGCAAACTGCTATAAAGTGGCTTGCAAGCGAAGGCATCACTGTCCTAAATGACGAACATCAGTTCAACCCGCAAAACCCAGTGAACAGAGGTGCCATGGCAGAGTTTTTGTATAAACTAACAGGTTCGCCTGCATATACACCGACAAAATCGGAACTTAGCAAGTTCAAAGACGTTGGAAAGTTAACCGCTCCACGCAAAAAAGCAATCGCTTGGCTCGCAAAGACTGGCATTACAACAGGTGTTACAAAAACCACTTACGTACCAAACAGGGCAGTCAACAGAGGATCAATGGCGACGTTCTTTATGCGCTTGATTCAAAAGTTCGGCGGTAAATAGAGAAAAGGCATTCGCGTTGCTCATAGGGTCAAACGCTCATTCGCGAGGGTCGAATGCTCAATCGCATTCTCCTCCATTTCAAGATTCCGCATCACGCTTATTTTAAAGGCAGGGTCGCAGGCTCATTCGCCTGCTCCTGTGCGGAATTCAGAATAAGAGTATTGCGTGGCATTAAGAGTACTGTCTCGCTGATCACAGATTCCGCATCGTATTCACTTTGCGCTCATACTCCACCTCAGAATTCCGCACTCCGATGCTGGGTCTTAAAACTAGTGTGAGCGTAAGCGAACTCCGATATTTGTAACAATTCACGTTAACATTTAACCGCTTGACATACGCTTTGAAAAAGAGTAATGTTATTAGTATGATAAGTTAATTTAGGAGTAGCGCATGTGGAAGTGCGTTGTTCTTGGATGTGGGGGAATTAGGTATATCATAATAAAGATGGAAGCAATCGAAAGGAGAAAGTATGATTACATTAAAAAAGAAGTTGACTGGAGCACTCATGGCATTTGCGCTCGTCACTTCGGTTTTGGTAGGCGGAGCAGGTGCTCCAGAGGTAGAGGCGGCAAATTCTCCACATTGCAGTTATGGGTATAATTATACTGATTATACGTATACTACAACTAGTGTAACTTGCTCGTCTGCGTATAAGATGGCGGCAAAGATTACATATTCTCTAGTAGATGGTTATGTAAATACACCAATATTGTCGGCACTGGGGGCTTATGTGACTGGTGGTAATAACTCAACTGCCACACGTCCTAAGCCCTCTTATATGGGTGCTCGTACGTATGACGAAAAACTAGCATCACAAGTATGAAAAAGTTATTCCTTACGTTTGCACTAGTATCAGTACTTCTCTTGTCAGCATGTTCTGCGAGTGAACCTGCTGATACTAGTGCGAATCCTTATGCAGAGAGATTTGCAGAAGAACGCAGTTACACAAATAACGATATGCAGCTTGAAGTTTTATCGGACGACAAGATTACAGAAGCAGAAGTTAAGGAGTTAACTAAACTTTATACCGATTGCTTGGATAAGGCAGGCGGTATAGAATATTCTGTTAATGAGCTTTACCAAGTAAGTCTAACTTATCAAGTCGGAATGATGACAGAAGATGGACCTGTAGAAGATGAGGCAATGGAAAGTGTTGCCCAAAAAAAAGATGATGAATGCAGAAAAGCTACGATTGGGTGGGTAGGAGTGCTATATGGCGAAATAGCAATAAATCCTCAAAAAGTGAGCTTTGATGAAGTTTATGCTACGTGCTGGGTCAGAAGAGGAATAGTTCCAGAAGACTTTACTGTTGAAGATTATAGATACTATTATAAACAACTTGAGATAGAACAGGGAAAGTTTGAAGCTGAGCATCCTGAAATGTCATCTTGGGGTTATAATGGACCTTACCCAGATCTTGCTTTGCCAGGCGGTGCTTCTATTGTAAATGACGAACGAATTACTGCATGTAGCGCAGACCCTAGACCTGAGGCGGATTAAACACGCGAATGAGCGTCTGCCCTGTGAGTCGCAGTCGAATGCCTGTACACCAAAGTACATGAGTTCATGCTATGCATTCGCGTTATTATCAAGATTCCGCATCTCGCTTCGCGCTTCGCGGTGCGGAATTCAGAGCGGGGTGATGTCTCGCTTGAACATTACAGTACTCCGAATTCCGCACGTACTCCACCCTCAGAATTCCGCACTCCGATGCGGAATCTTAAACAGGAGAACGCGCAGGAGAACGCGAGCGAGCGAGTGTTCGACCCTTTGTGAGCAAAGCGAACTCCATTAAATGCAAGTCACGAGCACTCCAAAAGAGCAGGGAAGACTCTGAATAAAATTTTCCTTTGAACGAACTTTGTGAAATTGTTGCTTTTCGGTTTTGAATGGTGTACAATTGTAAGTGAATAGGTTCAATTATGAATGCGGTGGTGGCTATTTGGATATGACAGTCACGGATATAAGGAGGTTGATTATGAGTCATATAATGAAGAGGAAGTTAACAGGTGCGCTGATGGCGTTTGCGCTTGTGGCTTCGGTTTTGGTAGGCGGAGTTGGAGCTCCAGAGGTAGAGGCGGCGAATCCTTCATGTACTTATAGTGAGAACACTTGGTACGACTATGGAGATTTCCGATATAGGATAAATAGTGTGAGTTGCACCGCTGGTGGTAAAATGCGCCCAGCAATATATCGGTGGAGTAGTGCCGCAACAAATGCAACAAAGGGCTACACATACGGTACGTGTATATCGGCTGGCTCCTCAACTGCTGGACTTTTACCTGATCAAATTATGATTTCCTATGGACCTGTTGGGTGTTCATGAAACGCATAATATGTATGTTTGCGCTAGTATCAGTACTTATCCTTCCAGGATGCTCTGCGAATGAACCTGCTGATGCTAGTGCAAGCCCATATGAAGCGGAATTCGCTGAAGCGCGTGAAAATGCAACGAGTGATATTCAACGTGAGATTTTAGCAGACGACAAGATTACCGATGCTGAAATTGAGGAAGTTGTTGCTTCATATAAAGCATGCTTAAATAAACATGACATTAGTTTTCGCATGGATTCTCGTTATAATCCATCTTTTGATGATGAACATGATACAACCGCTGAGGTAGAGTGTACCGAGAGCACGGTTGGCTACCTTTTAACTGAACTGTATTTCAAGATAAAGTATAACCCAACCAAAGTAGTGGAAAATGAACTTTATGCTTCTTGTCTTGTTCGCAGGGGACTTGTTCCTGATGATTTTACTGCGGATGATTTTAAGTATTATGACGATAAAACACGGATTAAAACCGAAAGTTCTATTGAGTTTGACGAGAATGGTAATACGATAGGGGGCACTGTTACGCATGACGGAAAAACATATGATATGGTTCAAGATGAAAATGGCGATTTTGTCAACCCGTCAGAAATTCCTATGCCGACAGAAACATTTCTGCCAGGTGGCATTTCTATGTGGGATGATAGAGTTAGCGATTGCTACACAGATCCGCGCCCAGAATCTGACAATACAGTAATACAAAGATAATTGCGAAGCCTCTTGCATCTCAACCTTAAACGGAGTAGTATGTTAATTATGAAACGTATAATGTGTGTGTTTGCACTAGTATCAGTACTTCTCTTGTCAGCATGTTCTGCGAGTGAACCTGCTGATACTAGTGCGAATCCTTATGCAGAGAGATTTGCAGAGGAACGTGGTTATGCGACGAACGATATGCAACTTGAAGTTCTAGCAGACGATAAGATTACAGAAGCAGAAGTTAAGGAGTTAACTAAACTTTATACCGATTGCCTAGATAAGGCAGATGGCATAATAGACTATTCTGTTGATAAGTTTTATCAAGTTAGCATTACTTATCAATCTGGCATGATGACAGAGAATGGACCTGTACATGACGATGCAATGGTAGAAGAGGTAAACAAGGAAGATGACGAATGTTCAAGAAGTACTGTTGGAGGAGTGGGTGGACTATATGCCGAAATAGCAATAAATCCTCAAAAAGTAAATTTTGATGAGCTCTATGCTACGTGCTGGGTTAGAAGAGGAATAGTTCCAGAAGACTTTACTGTTGAAGATTATAGATACTATTATAAACAACTTGAGATAGCGCAAGAAAAGTTTGAAGCTGAGCATCCTGAGATGTCATCTTGGGGTTATGATGGACCTTACCCAGATCTTGCTTTGCCAGGCGGTGCTTCTATTGTAAATGACGAACGAATTACGGCAT
>JAISFQ010000030.1 GCA_031263495.1 Candidatus Nutricula glyptotermitis | reverse complement strand
AATTCCGATTCAACTGCACTGCGTGAAACGCAGCGCTATCAAAGCATGAATGAAATGAATTCCGATTCCCTTGTCATCTAGGTAGCGCGTGAAACGCGCGACACGGGATCTGGCTTCTTAGCAGTTGACGTACGTTCTTGCTAATCACAGATCCCGCATCGCATTCGCTTGCTAGGTGACAAGGGTAAAGTCTTGCAAGATGACAAGGTGTCTCTTGTTAAGTACAAAACGGAGTTCGCTATCGTTCATACTATTTTTAAGATTCCGCATCACGCTTCGGCTATCGCCTCCGCGGTGCGGAATTCAGAGTAGAAGTACTGCGTGGTATTAAGAGTACTCCTCGCTACGTATGAATGGGAACAGGCGATTAACTCTTAATAATACCCATTGCTACTGAAAAATGCCCACGCAGCAGCGGGCGAGCCATAACGCCCTTTTATATAACCGAGTCCCCAGCGAATCTGCGTGGTCGCGTTTGACTGCCAGTTTGGACCAGCCGATGCCATTTTCGAGCCTGGTAACGCTTGTGGAATCCCATGTGCGCCTGTTGTGGGATTGTGTGCGCTCGTGCTCCAGCCGCTTTCGCGCGTCCATAGCATGTCAAGTGCCTGAAACTGCCCATCGCCCCAGCCATATTCTGCAATCATCGACTTCGCAATGCCTTTTGCCGAATTTGGGTCAATATTTACTGCGTTTTCGTCATAATTACCGACCGAAATGACCTCGTCTGTAGGCTTTTTAATAACTTCCGAATCGACTACCGACCGCGAAACTTCCGCGCCATTAATCTCATGGATCACATATGTATTATTAACTTCGCCTTCAACACCTGCAACAGACACTTTTTCCTCGCCAACTTTAAGGTCATAATCGTCAACTTTTTTCGTGTTGAACGCAAGCTTTTCTTTTTCAGTTTTGGTACTTTGCGTAATTTCACCCACTAAAATCAGCATATGATTCGTCACTTTTGCGTCCTGATCAGGGTAAACGCTATCATTGAAGCCTAGTGAAATGTTTTGTTCCTTTAACACATCGCGCACGAATTTACCTGTTGTTTGCACTTTTCGCTCGCCATTTACAGTAATCAGTGTGACATCAAAATAGCCATTCAAACTTTCGTCATCTACTGCGTCCAATGGCTCTCTGCCTCCCGCTCGTGACGCCGCTTCTGCCTGCTGAACCTGCACGTTTTCCACTGCGTTCGCTGTCAAATATGGCGTTTGCGTGCCGACAGATGCAAAAGTTACAATGCCAAACCCTAGCGCAAACCCAGCGATGACTGCGGCTTTTGCTAAACTCAAAGTCGTAAACCCAAAAGACGCAAAAAACGAAAGCACTGCGTTTTCAGATTTATGCTTTGCAGGGCGCGGCGGTTCTGCACGAGCGTTTCTCGCATGCGCGTTCGTTTTAATCGAGTGCGCACACCTCTCTAAGTCGTTTACGTGCACGTCAAAGCCATGAAATCGCTCTATAAACGATTCGCTAAATGTCTTCGCGTGCGTCTTTACATGCTTCTGTTCTTTAAACATAACTACTTAAATTGTACTCCCTTCTGTGTTAAAATGCAAGTATTTTCGTTAACTTTTGTGAAGATTTTGTGTTAATGTAGCAAATTTTACATTGCATGTTGTGGTTTTTGTTACATAAACTGTCGTTCTGCATTTTCTTCTAACGAGTTTTGTGTTTTTTTGTCATAACGTGAATTATGTGGTACAATTAATTATGTACGATAAAGTCCGCATGGAGCAAAAAGTACCACTTTATAGGAAAATGGGAGGAAATATGGAAGTAATTATCAACGCGTTTAGCTGGTTTAGTGGGCTTGGCGCGACCGTAGTGCTGCCAATATTAATATGCCTGTTCGCGATGGTTTTGGGAACGAAACCTGGAGCAGCATTTTTAGCCGGTCTGAAAGTCGGCATAGGGTTGATAGGTGTGAACTTGGTCACTGGATTGATCGGTTCTGGGCTCGGTGAAGCCGCGAAAATAATGACGGAGAGGTTAGGGCTAAACCTTACGAGTTTGGACGTCGGCTGGCCCGCATCCGCTGCAATCGCTAACTCTACGCAAGTTGGTTCGCTCGCAATTCCAATCGGACTCGCGGTTAATATCGTGTTAATCGTGCTGGGTCTTACAAAAACGCTCAATATCGACCTTTGGAACTTTTGGCACGCAGCATTTATCGGCTCACTTTGTGCAGCAATAACTGATGATTTCGCGTTCGGTTTGTTCGCGTCAGTCGTAGGTTTTATGATGCTACTGTTGTTCGGCGACATCGTGGGTCCTGTAATCAAAAGGTTCTATGGATTCGACGGTTTGACGTTTCCACATGGCACATCAGCACCGGGTTTTCTGTTTGCACTGCCACTGAACTGGCTGTTTGACCGCATTCCTGGCTTCAAAAACATGAAGGCGGATTCGGAAACGATTCAAAAGCGTTTCGGCATTTTTGGCGAGGCACCGATTATCGGTCTGTTTATCGGTCTGCTGATTGGAATTGCAGCATATGCAGGTAACACGCAGGATGTTCTCGCGGACGATGGAACTATCACGCAAACTGCGCTTACAGTAGCGATTTATAGCATTTCGTCACTGGCTGTGCAGACTGCGGCGATTATGTTGATTTTGCCACGCATGGTTGCGATTTTGATGGAGGGCTTGATTCCTGTGTCCGAATCTGCAAACAAGTTTATCAGCAAGAGATTCCCAGGTCGCGAGTTGTTTATCGGCATGGATTCCGCGCTCTCAATCGGTCACCCAGCAGTTTTGTCATCATCACTGTTGTTGATTCCGATTACCGTTCTACTCGCGTTCATATTGCCTGGTAACTCGACACTTCCATTCGTTGACTTGGCGACGATTCCGTTCATTGTGTGCTTGATGTGCGCAGTGTTCCGCGGAAATATCGTTCGCACGGTCATCGCAGGAACGTTCTACATGGGCATGACGCTGTATATCGCATCGTGGGCTGCAAGTTCTATCACGAAATTTGCGCAAGATTCGCTAACGACTGTCGCTGCAAATGGCGGTTTGGACTTGTCGCTCGTCGAAGGCAGAAGCATCACGTCGCTTGTAGATGGCGGTATTTGGCCCACTTTTGTGTTCGGTCAAGCGGCAAACTTGCACTGGATTGGCGGTGGAATCTTGTTCGTAGTCGTGCTAGGTGCACTGATTTTTGTTAACAAGATTCGGAAAGCACCAGTTAGTTAATGAGTAAGGAGTAATGAGTAATTGATTCTGAATTCGCTTCGCTCATGGTTGGGTGGCTATGGGCGAGGCGGGTTCAAAGTCAGTTATTAGTTGTTGGTTTTTTGGAGTGCGCTATTGCATCCGCGCGAAATATGTGCTATTCTAAATAGTGGAGGATATATGAAAAAGTTAATGATAATTTGCGGAACTGGCGTCGCGACTTCGACTGTCATTACGCACAAAGTCGGCGAGTGGCTGAAAGAGAATGGTCATCAGAACGTGCAGTTGTTGCAATCAAAAGTTGCAGACGAGATGAACAGGATTGATGATTACGACGTCGTGGTTTCGACGACTCTCGTGCCAGACAGCATAAAAGACAAGGTCATTATGGGCGTTCCACTGCTCACAGGCATTGGCGCCGATGCAGTTTTTGCGAAAATTGACGAAGCGTTGAAAGAGTAGGCAGGCGAAATGTTAGTTAATCCAAGCGATTTTTTGGGTGAGGCGAAGAGGGGGAATTATGCTGTTCCTGCGCCGAATTTCTTTGACCTGAACTCTGCACGCAGTTATGTGAAAGTTGCGGAAAAGTTGCAAAAACCTGTCATTTTGGCACTTGCGGAAAGCCATTTGGGCTACATCGGACTAGAAGAAGGTGCGCTCATCGGTAAGTTTCTTGCGAAAAAAGCGAATGTGCCTGTCGCGTTGCACTTGGATCACGGGTTTACAGAGAAAGTCATTCAGGACGCAGTTGCGCTCGGTTTCACGTCCGTAATGATTGATGCATCGACCGACCCGTTTGACAGAAATGTTGCGCGTACGAAGGCGATTGTCGATTTTGCTGCGCCACAAGGTGTGCAAGTTGAAGCGGAAATTGGGCACGTAGGTTCAGGCGAAAATTACGAAAACCTTGAAGAATCAGACTCTGAATACACGACGGTCGACGAAGCGAAGGAATTTGTGCGCCTAACTGGCATCGATTCGCTCGCAGTTTCGATCGGCACTGCGCACGGAATCTACAAAGGCGAACCGCATTTGAACTTCGACAGATTGCATGAGTTACAACGCGAAATCGCAGTTCCACTCGTTTTGCATGGAAGTTCGGGCTCTGGCGACGAAAATCTGCACCGCTCAGCGACGGAAGGCATTTCCAAGATTAATGTGTTCACAGATTTCGACCAAATCGCGCTCAAAGCAGTAACAAAGCAGCCATTTAACGATTACACCGCACTGCTCACAGCCGCAAACAACGCAATCGAAGACATGCTTGAACATTATTATGGCGTGTTTAGCACGCAATGAGTAATGAGTAAGGAATAATGAGTAATTAGTTTTGAGTTCGCGCAATGCGCTCACAATTAATAATTAATTAACAATGAACGGAGTGAATTCCGAATCCATTACTCATTACTCACTATTAATTACTAATTAAAGTTAGGAGGTAATTATGGCGAAGCGCAAGATTCGTACGCCGTTTTTTGTGGTTAACCCAAAGGCGTATTTGTATGGCGAAAAGTCGCTGGAATTGGCAGTTGAGGCGGATAAACTCGCTGCTGAGATGGACATTGACATAATATTTACGTGCCAGTTTGTCGATGTTTATGCAATAAAACGCGCGACGAATAACCTTATTTTGTCGGCGCAACACATGGATTTTCTGACGCCTGGCGCAGGTATGGGGCACATTTTGCCCGAAGCACTGAAAAACGCAGGTTTTGACGCAACTTTTCTGAATCATGCGGAACGTCCACTGACTGTCGCCGCGCTCACAAAGTGCATTAAACGCGCCGATGAACTGGGCATTTTGACTATCGCGTGCGCTGATTCTGCGTCGGACGCGACTGCAATCGCCACGTTACACCCCGACGTGATGGTGTGTGAGCAGACAGAACTCATCGGAACAGGCAAAACTGGCGATATTTCATACATGCAGGCTACAAACGAAGCAGTGCGTGCGGTGTCCAAAAATACATTACTACTACAAGCAGCAGGCATTTCGACTGTCGCGGATGTCAGAAAAGCGATAGAATCGGGCGCAGATGGAACTGGTGGCACAAGTGGAATTGTGTGCGCCAAAAACCCAATCCAAACAATGCGTGACATGGTAAAAGCAATCAAAGAAGTAGGAAGCAGGAGATAAAATGGTTACACATTCAAAAACGCTCACAGTAGATACTGCTCAGGGGCGAGTTAGTTATCACAATATTACAGATGAGGTGCGGAAAGTGGTCGCAGAGAGTAAGGTCAAAAATGGCATTTGCGTGATTCAGTCGCAACACACCACTTGTTCTGTAATCTTTGAGGAAATGGTGCACGATACGGACTTCAATGGCACGGAGTTTTTGCAGGTTGACCTCGACAGAATCCTTGACAGAATCGTCCCGCGCGAACTTTCCGAAAACAGCAATTATCGCTACCCCGGTCCAAAGCACGTCGACTTTCTGTATGGCATGAACGACCCTGCATATCCGCCCGACCCTGGCTCAATTCTAAACGGCGACGCACACATTCGCGCATCATTTTTCGGCGCAAGCGAAACGATAATCGTCCGCGACTCCGACCTGCTCACAGGCACAGTCGGCTACATTTACTTCATCGACTTCGACCAAACCCGCCCGCGCACAAGAAAGTGCCACGTGATGGTTATGGGGGAGTAGGGAGTTAATGAGTAATTAGTAAGGAGTAATGAATGATTGGGATATACTTGAATCGCTATTTCTTTTTTGCTCGTTTTGCAACTTTTAGCACCTGCCAATAACCGTTCTTTGTCGCGCCAACACGCTTTATTGCTCCTAACTCCTTTAGTTTTGTCACGATTCTTTGCGTTTGTCGCTCAGATAAGTCCAGCTTGTTAGACATCTTTTTTATAGTAACGGTTGGTTTTGCTTGCAATAGCTTATATACTTCGTACTCATAATCTTCTAAATTTATACCGCCATTTGTACCGCCATTTGTTGTGACATTTGTTGTGACATTTGTACCGCCATTTGTTGTGACATTTCCTACGCCATCAAGCTCGTCGTTTTCCTTGACAAATGTCGTACCAAGATCTTCATTTTTAAACATCTCTACATTTAACTCATCGTCTGCAACAGTCGCAATCGTGTTAACGTCGTCTTGAAAGCGATATAATGCGCTCTCAATCACATTAAGCATAAAATCAATGAACGGCGCACAGTTTGTAGTTTGTCCACCACTACTCGAATGTGACTTTTGTAATGCTCTGTAATACTCTGGTTGATTATAATGAATAAGCGTCTCAACAGGTATCCATTCGAATATTGGGTTAAATTTAGTAAGCATTAGAGTTTGCCAAAGTCTGCCAGTTCTGCCATTACCGTCTCTAAATGGGTGTATGTTTTCTATCGTGAAATGCACAGCTGAACTTGCTATTAAAGGATGTTCCTTCGTCTCTTTTGCCCAGTTGAGTAGGTTCGTTATAAGTCTTGGAACGTCTTTAGGTGCAGCCCCTTCATGCAAAGTTTTACCATATTCCTTTTTTACACCGATACGAACCTCTTTTATAGAGACGCCGACTGACCTAAACTTTCCTGATTCTTTGACAAGCTTCTCCGTAACTAAACTGTGAGCACGCAAGAAATCGGCTACACTGTATGGATTGTATTCGTGTAGGTTTTCGTATGCGGTATGCAAACTTATCACCTCTTGCACGTCTTTTGGTGGTCCAAGCACTCTGTCTCCGTCGACTATTGCTGTAACTTGTGGAACATTTAACCTATTCCCTTCAATCGCTGCCGATGATTGAATTGTCATAACACGATTCATCTTTCTAAGTTGCAACCTGTTAATAGGCTCTACCCGCTCTTCTGCGATCTTTGCTCTCTCTACAAGTGCATAAATCTGCCCAATTCTTGTAGCCCACTCAGGGTTTGTTTCAAAGTACACGTTTTTCATCTTACACTACTCCTTCCTATTTATATTGTACTCGCTTTGCGTGCAGAAGTCAAGCGTTTTGTCGTAACAAATGTCAGTATAAGTGTCAGTACAAATGCCGTAATACTTGTCGTAAGAAATGTCAGTACAAATGTCGTAAGAAATGTCGTACTATTTGGCGTAAGAAATGTCAGTACAAATGTCGTAAGAAATTATTTAGTTTGAGCACACACAAAAACAACTTCTCTACGCTCACGCTACACCTTAGAATTCCGCACAGTGGAGCCCAGAGGGCGTAATGTGATGCGGAATCTTAAAACTAGTGTGAGCGCATGCGAACACCATTAAATCGCATTCGCTTTTCGCTCATACTTTAATTAAGATTCCGCATCACGCTTGTTTTAAAGGCAGGGTCGCAGGCTCATTCGCCTGCTCCTATACGGAATTCAGAACAGGGGCGCTAGCGAAAATGTAACCTTGTTCGCACAACTCACACGTTCTGAAACACCGCCTAACGCCTGCACTCGTTTGCGTTTTGCGCTAAAATATAATAGGGGTAAAAATGGGAGGTGTTTTGTGCAACTCAAAAAAGTTGAGAGAGTTTGTTAAGCCAACTTTGATTGTATTTGGAGTTTATTGTGTCGCAATGTTGTCGATTTGGCGTGCAGGATTTTCGTATAGTGATGATTTGCGAAGGGCAGTGCAAGGGTTTGGTTGGGTGCACGAGTACAATCGCTATTCGTCGGAAGGTTTTGCGAAGCTTTTGAACGCAAATGACATTTTGCTTGATATTTCGCCGTATTCGCAGATGTTCGCTATGTTGCTTGTGGCAATTGCGAGTGTAATTGTGACTTATGTGTTTTGTGATAGAACGATTAAGTATATTCCGCTTATAATGTCGGCGTTTATCGGACTTTTTCCACAAACAATAGCGTGCTGGTCGTATAAATTCGATGCACCTGTTATGGCAATGAGTGTGCTTGTTTGCATAGTGCCTTTCTTGTTTTGGAATTCGCTTAGTCACAACAACAAAACGCAGTACATAAAGGCTTTTGCCGTGTCTTTTGTCTGCCTTATGATTATGTGGACGAGTTATCAACCAAGTAACGGCATATTCTTGGTAATGGCACTAGGGCTTGTATTTAACGATTACCTTAAGCAACGCAATTTACTGCAAGCATTAAAGAAACAGGCTGTATATTTTAGTGCATTTTTGACGTCTGGACTGGCGTTTATATTTCTGTTGCCCGCGTATAAAGGCTGGCGCAAGACAAGCGTTTTCTCGCCGCACGAATTGATAAAAGGAGTATACCAAAACCTGAAACGCTTGCTTTCCGCTTTTCTTTCATCACTCAATATTGAATGGAAAGTGCTGCTTGTACTGTTTTTCATAGCGTTTCTCGCGTCATTACTTGTGTTTAGCAAACGGAAAGGCATTATGCGAGTTTTTGATATGCTACTGGGTGTGGCGTTTGCTGTTGTTTCGCTGTTTTGGTGCGTAGGTGTGCAATTGTTCATGACAGAGTTCGGGACGTTCGCTAGATATTTGCTAGGCGCGGGCGTGGTGTTGGCTATAATCGGCATAACAACTGTTAGGGAAATACGCATGGACTGGAAAGCAGTGTTCGCAGTTCCTAGCACTGTTTTGTTATACTCCTTTCTAGTTTTTGCGCTTGCATTAGGCAACGGATTCGCAGATCAAGAAAGGTATGGCAACTTCCGCACGGAACTTTTATTAAATGACCTATCACGTATTTACACTACGAAGGAGCAAGTCGACAAAACCACATTGCATTTGGAAGGGACAATCAGTTATTCTGCAGTGATGAAGCACGTTTATGAACAGTACCCCGTGATTGACCATATTTTTCTACGTTCTCACACAGGCTTAAACTCTTCCGATTCAAAAGGTTATTTTAAACTTGTGCACTATAACAACCGCTCACAAAAATACATCACAAAACCAAAACTCGGCACTTTCGACTGCGACTCTATGAAAACCCTGCTTGACTCCTATTACCACACGATTAAGTCCAACGACAAAGGAGAAGTCTGCGTAATATTAAAGTAGCCACTGCGCTACGGGATGACAAATAATAGACAATCCCAACCTCCAAAACCAACTTCCCCAACCTGACCTTAACCCCGAGTAACATCCAGCTCTCGCCGCGCATCACCCCCGTCCACCAGAAAAAACAAAACTTAACCACCAAACCTAAACTTCCCCAACCTGACCTTAACCCCGAGCGAATAATACATAACAAGACACAGGTATGAAAATATTTTTATGCGCAGTTCGTAAAAGCATCTGTGCCATATCTCCACCTAAGCCACGTAAGTGGTGTGGTGGAGGTAATGGTGCTGATGCCTAGAACA
>JAISFQ010000148.1 GCA_031263495.1 Candidatus Nutricula glyptotermitis | reverse complement strand
AACCTACAACAACACATCACCACCTCTTATTTTCCTATTACAGAAAACTATACCTTAATAAGTATAGCACACATATTTTTTAGATGCAAACGGTTTTCGAATTGTTAACAAAAGTTGTTAGTAATGAGTAAGGAGTAAGGAATAATGAGTAATTAGTAATAAGGTTAGTTAATAATGAATAGTTAATAGTTAATAATTTGCTCGCGCTTACGCGCTTCGCTTAGGATTCGGAGTTCGCCTAACGGCTCACGCTTTTATAGCGCTGGCGTATGGTTTCGCCTACGGCGCAACAATACTTGCGCATTGCTTGGATTTTTCAGTATGAAAAATCCAAGCCTCTGCTGTGAAGTTGCTTTTGGACTGGGAGTTACATTGCTTAAGAGTGGCTTGGCAAGTCGCAGCCAAGCCTTAGCGCAACATACACAACAACGAGCGTATGCGAAGTTGTTTTGAAGAGTTGCGGAGTAAAAGCGTGAGCGATAGCGAACTCCGATTCGTACGTAACAGCAGAAGGGCGAACTCCTTTTTGTACTTAACGAGAAGTACTCTTAATACCGCGCAGTACTTCATTTTTGAATTCCGCACCGCGAAACGAAGTGTAGCGTGATGCGGAATCTTAATTAAAAGCATGAGCGCAAGCGAATGCATTTAATGGTGTTCGCATGCGCTCACACTAGTTTTAAGATTCCGCATCTGCGTGCGGAATTCTGAGAGGGAGTGCGAGCGAAAGCGAATTCCGATTCTCAACTATTCATTACTCATTACTCCTTACTCCTTACTCATTACTCATTACTCCTTACTCCTTACTCATTACTCCTTACTCATTAAACCTAATTATTAACTAAGCGAAGCGATTAATTATTAATTATTAATTATTAACTATTAATTATGTTAATGATGCCCATCAACCAACCGCACATGTTTCCTTCTGCGGACTGCGAGTTTTGCGGTTAGCCAAAAGAAAGTGGTGAACAATACGATTGCGAAACTGGGTGGAAATTCAAACATGCAGGACAGCATTAGCCCCAAAAATACGCTCGTGACTGCGAAGCCGATGGACAAAAGCATAGAGCGGAATGGTCTGGAAGAAAGTTCAATTGCGGTTGCAGCAGGTGTTATCAGTAGTGCGAATATTAATAATGCACCGACGACTTGCACTGCGATTGTGACGACGAGCGATAAAAGTATGTTGAAAATGATTGCGATGAATTGCGTATTGACGCCTTTTGAACGCGCAACTTTATCGTCAATCGACGCGAACAAAAGTGGTCTGTAAATGATTGCGAGTGTCAAAATGCTGAGCACTAGGACTACCGCAATCGTGATTAAGTTCTGAAAGTCCACTGCGAGCAGGGATCCGAACAGTACTGCTTGAAATGAACTGTTTGCTTTTGACGAAATGTTTGCAAAAAGTAACCCCAAGCCCATCGAGAACGCCAAAATAGTGCCAGTGGCGATTTCTCTGTCTCTAAATCTTGCGGAAAATACGCCGATTAACAGTGCTCCGAGCAGGCAAAATGCTCCAAATCCTAGAGTTACGGGGATTCCTAGAAGCACGGCTAATGTACCACCTGGTATTCCGATGTGCGCGATTGAATGTGCTGCAAATGTCGAGTTTCTTATTACCACTGCGTAGCCTATTGCGCCTGCCAAAACAGCGACCATCACGCCTGCGAGCAGTGCAAACAGCATAAAATCTTCCGTGAACAGCGCGAGCCAGTCTTCGTTATATGCGAATTTCACTTGCCACCACCTTCTACGTTCTGAACTTTGTGCGTTCCCATAAGTTCTGCGTCCTCAAAATACGCAGCGACTTCGTTTTCGATGTGAATTTGCGATGTCACGAGATTACGCAGGTGCTCCATAATATGCGCGACGATTATTATCGTTATATTGTACTTCGCGTGAATCGTTTTGAGCAACGCGCCAATCTCAACCGTCGATTTTATGTCCAAATTCGCAAAAGGTTCGTCCAAAATAAGCATTTTTGGTTTCGACGCGATTGCCTGTGCGATCTGAACTCGTTGCCTTTGACCGCCAGAGAGCGTTGACATGCGTTTGTGTGCCAAATTGACAGCATTTACGCGTTTTAGCGCGAGCATTGCGTCCGCTTTTTCCGAAGCATTGGTAAAATGCAGACCATATCTGTTGCCATTAACGCCGAGTGTGACCATGTCAATCACTGAAATGACCTCGGAATTGTTCTCGGTGTAATTTTGCGAAACATAACCGAGCACTGCATTTGCGTCGCCTGGTTTTTTGCCAAGCACTTCCAATGTGCCGCTGTCGATTGCCTTTTCGCCCAAAATTGCGTTAATAAGCGTCGTCTTTCCAGAACCGTTCGGACCAGTAATCGATACTATCTCCTGCTGGTGCACGTGAAAACTGGCGTTCTGGAACACGACATGATCACCGTAGCGCAGAGTGAGTTTGCTCGCATCAAGCGCATACGGTGATAACTTGTCGTTTTTTGTCATAACTTACAGTACCTTTTCAACATCTGTGAGCAGGGATTCCATCCACGTAAGCAGATTGTCAAACTCAGGTGGCATTTGCTCCGTAATGTTCAGAACTGGAATGCCCTTTGTCTCTGCGTCGCTTTTGAACCCTTCAGTAATCGGACTCGTTTCCTGCGGATTGTACGACAACAGCGTAATTTCCATCGCGTCAATCAGCGCCTTAAAGTCGCTCACATCCTTCGCGCTCGGCTCGCTTTCGTTATTGATCGCGTTTTTGTAACCTTCAGGCGTTTTATCGGTCATATGCAGGACATCTACATAGATATACTCCGCTACACTCTCAGTCGCGACATAACTCGCCTTGTGATCCGCCTTGTCATGCAAAACTTTTGCCTTCTCAGTAAGCGCGAAAAACTTAGTCTTCCAGTCGTTCTGATTCGCATCCAAATAACTTTTAGCATCATCGCCTAGAATATACAATAAGTTACTATAAATTGCCTCTTCAGCCTTCTGAATCACAGTGCCCGAAAACCAAATGTGCGGATTTCCACCATGCGCGTGACTATGCCCGCTTTCACCTTCGTCTGCGTCGTCATCAAAAGGTTCATCAGCATGTTCCTCGTGCTCAGCCTCACTTTCGATACCTGCAACTTCGGCAATATTGATGACTTTCGCACCACTCTTACTGGCAGAATCACTAGCCGCAGTATCAGACCAAGCGTCATAACCAGCGCCATTTTGCACGATTAACTGCTTGCCATCGAACTTTTGCCTGTCCAACGATGTAATCTCATACTCATGCGGTTCCGCAGTCGTCGATGAAATTACAGTCGTAACATTTACGCAATCTGCACCGATGTCTTTCAGTGTACTTTCCCACTGATTAATCGTCGTAAGTGTTTCTATCGGCTGAACTGGGCAATTGCCATTTCCGACCAAGGGAGTCGCCTGCGACGATGCATCACTTCCATTGTTGCTCACACTGCATCCAG
>JAISFQ010000114.1 GCA_031263495.1 Candidatus Nutricula glyptotermitis | reverse complement strand
TAAATAATAAGGATGTAAACAATAAATGAAATTTATTGTTTACGTTTTTAAATATTTAATTTGACATATTATCTAAAAATATGGGCAAATTGCGTTGCATCTGTTCACTCGCGGTATTATAATACAGCTTCGTTCCAGATGCTTAGCAATTTGCTCCCTATTTTGACGCTGAGTTGTAGGTGGGGCGAATTCCGAATCTTAAGCGAAGCGCGTAAACGCGAGCACATTATTAATTATTAATTATTAATTATTAATTATTAACTAACCTCATTATTCACTACTCATTACTCATTACTCATTACTCATTACTCATTACTCATTACTCATTACTCATTACTCATTACTCATTAATTCAAACTTGCCCCACACCTAAAACTCGTGTATACTATAAGTATATTGTAGTTAGGAGTGATATGGATGTATCCAACAAACAGGTAAGTCCGACGCAGGTGGAGGTAAAGATTTCCGCGACGTATCAGGACATGAAACCATACATTGACAGGACCTACGCGAACATCATAAGCAATTTGAAAGTTCCGGGTTTTAGGAATGGGCACGTGCCAAGAGCGGTGGTCAATCAGCGGTATGGCGGGAAAGCGGCGATTTTTGCAGAGTCCGTAAACGGTGCTGTGCAGGAGTTTTATAGAGAAGCGATGAAGGACAGCAAGGCAGTGCCACTTTCGCAACCGACGGCAAAGATTGGTCACATGCCAGAAAGCGAAACTGATGACCCATTTTTGGACGTCACACTGAGTATCGAAGTGCGCCCTGAGATTAAGTTGCCGAACTTAAAGACGATTGAAGTGCAGGTCAAAGCGCAAAAAGTTGAAAAAAAGCAGATTGATGAAGCGATTGACAAAATGCGCGACCAATTAGGGACGCTGAAAGTTGTGAATCGCACAGCAAAAAATGGCGATTATGTGCTGGTTGATATGAAAACCGCAATTGACGGCAAGGAAGTCGATTCTGTATCAAGCACGAGTTATCAGATCGGCGAGCGTGAGCAATTGCAGGGCTTGGACGAAGCACTGATTGGCATGAAAAAGGGCGACGAAAAAACGTTTGCGACTGTGCTTGCAGGTGGCGAATACGCAGGTCAGGAAGCGGATGTCGATTTGAAATTGCAGGCGGTAAAGGAAAAAGAACTGCCGAAATTAGATGACGACTTTGTTAAAATGGCGTCTGCATTCGATACTGTAAAAGAACTGGAAGCAGATTTGAAAAAACGCTTTGAAGAAGAAGGTTTGCGCAGACAAGGAGCCCAAGCGGCAGAATTGGCGATTGAGAAGGCGATTGACAGCATAGATTTCCCACTGCCTGAAGGCATAATCGCGGAAAAACGTGCAGGTGTTGATGAGTATTTCACGAAAAACCCACAGCAAACGAAGCCATCGGACGCAGAAATTGACAATGACATCGCAAGGCAAACCAAGCGCGACATTCTGACCTCGTTTTTGTCCGATGAATTCAAGGTAAAGATTACCGAGGACGATTTCGCAGCATATTCGATGCAACTTGCGCAGATGTATGGCGTTGAGCCGCAACAAATCATGCAACGGATGTATCAGGAAGGGCGCATTGAGCAGGCGATTGGCGAGTTGACAAGCATGAAAACGCAGACAGTGCTTGCGCGAAAGGTAAAAGTTATCGACGAGAACGGTAAAACAGTCAAAATGGACGAGGTTCCGACTGGTTTTAAGGACATCGACGAGCCGAAAGATAATGTTGACGACGCAACGCCCGAATCGGTAGTCGTTGATGAAAAGGCGAAAACTGCGGACGACGTAGCGGAACACGTGCCTGACGTTCAGAAGCGCAAGAACACGAAAAAGGCATCAAAACCGACGAAAACGGCAGTTACGCAGACTAGAAATATGGCGCGCGTTAAGAAAGGATAGATGATGGACGAGACATTTAATAACAAGGTATTTTCTCGACTACTTGAAGAGCGGATAATTTGGCTCGGCTCGGAGGTAAACGAGGATAACGCGAACGAAATCTGTGCTCAGATGATGCTTTTGGCTGCTGAGGATCCAGATAAGGACATAAGGTTATACATAAATTCGCCCGGCGGTTCGATTCCCGCAGGCATGGCGATTTATGACACGATGCAGTTTATCAAGCCTGATGTCGCGACTGTGGCGATTGGTTTGGCGGCGTCGATGGGGCAGTTTTTGCTGTCATCAGGCACGAAAGGTAAGCGATTTGCGACACAACATGCACGCATATTAATGCATGAACCATCAGGTGGAATCGGTGGTACGACTACGGACGTCAGAATCGGTGCGGAATTAATATTGCACATGAAAAAGACGTTGGCGGATCTTACGGCGAAGCAAACGGGTCAACCGCTCGAGAAAGTTCTTGCAGACAGTGAGCACGACAATTGGTTTACTGCCGAAGAAGCGTTGAAGTATGGGTTTATTGACAAAATCGTCGAAGTTGAGACGGATAGTCAGCAAAAGTAAGGAGCGAACATGAATATTTACGACATAAACACTCTGAATCCGCGGTTGGGAAAGTATGTTTTGCCATCATTTGAAGAGCGAACGCCGTATGGCACGAAGGTTACAGATCCATACACCAAACTTTTTGAGGATCGCATCATCTTTTTGGGCGAGCAAGTGGACGATATTTCGGCGAACGACACGATGGCGCAGTTGTTGGTCTTAGAAAGTCAAGATCCTGCGCGTGATATTATGATGTACATCAATTCGCCAGGCGGTTCATTCACGTCGATGACTGCGATTTATGACACTATGCAATATGTAAAGTGCGATATTATGACAGTTTGCCTAGGTCAAGCGGCTTCGGCGGCGGCGGTTTTATTGGCAGGTGGCGCGAAAGGTAAACGTCTTGCGCTTCCGAATTCAAGCGTACTGATTCATCAGCCAGCGATTGGTGGTGGCAGAGCAAATGCGTCTGACATCGAGATTCATGCAAACGAGATGATTCGCATGCGTGAGTGGTTGGAAAATACACTTGCAAAGCACTCGAACAAAACGGCAGATGAAGTGCGCACAGATATTGAACGCGACAAGTTCTTAACCGCTGCTGAAGCGTTGGAATATGGCTTGATTGACAGCGTGATGGAGAGCAGGAAAGGCGATGGTAAGTAAAACAGGTGGCATATCGCGCGAGATTGAATGCTCATTTTGTGGCAAATCGCAGATGGAAGTTAGGCGCATTATTGCGGGCATGTCTGCGTATATTTGCGACGAGTGCATTAGTGTTTGTATGGACATTATTGACGAAGAACAGCAAGAAATCGAGCCGATTAAGAATCTGAAACTTTTGAAACCGAAAGAGATTTTTAACTACTTGAACGAGTATATTGTCGGTCAGGAACAGGCAAAACGCGTACTCGCTGTCGCTGTTTATAATCACTACAAGCGCATAATCGAAGCAGATAAGTACGCAAAAAAGAAAGGTTCAGGCGCGCATTCTAAGGGGCAGTCGCAATCTAAAAACGCAGACGATATGCAACTCTTTAAATCCAACGTTTTGCTTATCGGACCCACTGGAACAGGTAAAACATATATCGCGCAGACACTTGCAAAACTAATGGACTTGCCATTTTGCATAGTCGACGCGACGGTTTTGACAGAAGCAGGTTACGTGGGCGAAGATGTGGAAAACATATTGTTAAAGTTGCTCGTAGCAGCGGATTATGATGTGCAAAAAGCAGAGCGTGGCATAATTTACATCGACGAAATTGACAAAATCGCGCGTAAATCGCAAGAATCCGCGTCAATCACTCGCGATGTTTCAGGCGAAGGCGTCCAACAGGCGTTGCTCAAAATTATCGAAGGCACGGAAGCGAATGTTCCGCGTCATGGTGGCAGAAAGCACCCAGATCAGGACTATGTAAAGATCGACACTTCGCAAATCTTGTTCATCGCGTCAGGCGCATTTTCAGGGCTTGAGAAGGCAATTTACGACCGCGTACACAAGTCATCAGTCGGATTCGGCGCTGCACTTCGTGACGTACAGGACATAAATGCTGTCATCGATCAAGTCGAGCCTGAAGATTTGCACCAGTTCGGCTTAATCCCTGAGTTTATCGGACGATTACCAGTTCTGGCGACTGTAAATCCGCTCAGTGAAGAAGACTTGGTTAACATCTTGACGCGCGTTAAGAACTCGCTTGTCGCGCAATACATGCACCTTTTCGATCTCGACGGCGTAAAATTGGAGTTTGAACCGTCCGCACTTAAGGAAATCGCCACAATCGCAATAAAACGCGGTTCAGGAGCACGCGGTTTGCGCTCAATACTGGAATCTATCTTAGAGCCCGCGATGTTTGACATTCCGTCCAAGCCAAACGTCAGCAAAGTAATTGTTACGAGACGGGGAGTTTTAGGGCAGGAAAAAGTAAAATATGTCATGAAGCAGTCGAAGGCGAAGTCCGCGTGACCTTCGCTGAAAACACAACTTTTTCAGAACAGATAAAAAATATGTTTATTCTTTTTTGTTTGGTACGCAAATAATAAATCATTTTTATTTTCTCCTGTACCGACGAGGAAGCCGCTTATTTTATTTAACGCATCGGTGGGCATAAGAGTATTCAGCTCTTTATGTTACTGCTACTTCCTCTTGGTGAAGTCGAAAATAAAAACAATTTATTATTTGCTATACGTTTGTTAAAAAAAATATAAACATATTTTTTATCTGTTCTGAAGTTATATTATTCGCTCGGGGTTAAGTTCAGGTTGGGGGAGTTGGTTTTGGTTGTTGGGTTGATACTTTGGTTTGCCAGACGTGGGTGATGTTGCTTTGTTGCGTAAAGTCGATCGGGGTTAAGGTCAGGTTGGGGGAGTTGGGATTGATTGTTTGGTTTTGCTTGTTGTTTGGTGGACGTGAGCGATGTTGCTTTGTTGTGTAAAGTCGCTCGGGGTTAAGTTCAGGTTGGGGGAGTTGGGTTTAGCTGTTTGCAAATACCTTGGTTTAGCAGACGTGAGTGATGTTGCTTTGTTGTGTAAAGTCGATTGGGGTTAAGGTCAGGTTGGGGGAGTTGGGTTTTGATGGTTGGTTGGTACTTTGGTTTGTCTCATGTTTGTCATCTAGGTAGCGCACTGGCGTGCGCGACACGGGATCTGGCTTCTTATAAGTTGACGTCCTTTCTTGCTGATGCAGATCCCGCATCACATTCGCTTCGCTCATACTCCACCGCAGAATTCCGCACAACTCCCACTCAGAATTCCGCACGTAGATGCGGAATCGGGTCTGCGGACTATTTTCCGTACCTTTTTGGGAAGCGATTTTTGATAAAGTAAGGAGGTTTATATGATGGGTATACATCCATTAAGACAAGAGGCATTAGATTATTACT
>JAISFQ010000107.1 GCA_031263495.1 Candidatus Nutricula glyptotermitis | reverse complement strand
CGCCTACGGCGCAACAATACTTGCGCATTGCTTGGATTTTTCAGTATGAAAAATCCAAGCCTCTGCTGTGAAGTTACTTTTTGTTTAAGAGTTACTCTGCAGCAGAGTGGCTTGGCAAGATACAGCCAAGCCTAAGCGCAACTTTCAAAAGAACGAGCGTAAGCGAAGTTGTTTTGAAAGTTGCGGAGTAAAAGTGTGAGCGATAGCGAACTCAGATTCGTACGTAGCAAGGAGTACTCTATATTGCCACGCAGTACTTCATTTCTGAATTCCGCACCGCGAAACGAAGTGTAGCGTGATGCGGAATCTTAAGAATCGTATGAGCCGTCAGGCGAATGCCTTTAATGGTGTTCGCATGCGCTCACACTAGTTTTAAGATTCCGCATCTACGTGCGGAATTCTGAGGTGGAGTTGTGCTATCAAAGTATTCGCATCGCAACTCCGAGGCAAAAAGCGGCGGGTTTACTTTTTCGTCAGCACCTTAACGTTCAGTTTTCGCATAAACTCAGCCATTGCACCACGATTTACTGTGTTTTGAGGATTGTACTTGCCGTTATCTAGCACTGTAATCTCATTTTTCGCGAGCCACGCAATCGCTTTTCTGCGCGGTCGTGAAAGTTCAGATATATCGGTTATCTTGCTATAATCGGCAGTTGTCGGATCTGGTTTCGGCATTCCCGCTAATTTGTACATAAACTCTGCCATCGCGCCACGATTCACAGTGCCTGTAGGATTGTACTTGTTTTTCTGCGGTAAAGTAATTTTCTCGGACGCAAGCCATTTAATCGCATTTCGCCTTGCAGTGGCTAATTTAGAAATATCAGTGATTTTGGGCACAGGTTTAGTAGTCGCAGGTGAAGCAACTAATTTGCGCATAAATTCTGCCATCGCGCCACGATTCACTACGTTTTTAGGGTTGTACTTTGTCACACCGCCATCATTCGTACCGACCGAAATCTTGTTGCCCATTAGCCATAGTATAGAATTAAACCGCGAGTCACTTAAACTCACAGTTATATCAAATGGGTATGTAGAATTAGTGGACGCTTTCATGATTTCAGCACCTTGATACACAAATAAGTACATGTTTTTACCGTTCGCATCAAACGTAAGTCCTTCAAATTCGCGATTCGTTTTAAACGTAGTATAGCGAATGCGTCCTTTCAATTTACTGCTGTTTTTATCAGTCAGTACGCTAAGTGGAAAAGACGCAATCGACGCATCAGAAACTAAATACACCTGCTTATTCGCTTTATTGTACGAAATGTTTTGAATTGCCCAACCGATTGGATGGTTTATTACGTTCTGAGACGCCTTAATCGACACCTTGTTCGTTTTCTCATTTACAGTGCCAGTATAAAACCAATAACCATCAGATGCGTTCCAAAATCCGACGAACTTGCCAGGTGCAGTAAAAGCAACATTTTTTATCATAAACTTGCCTTCCCAACCGTTGTCCGCCCTGTTGGACATTTTGTACGAATACTCTTTTCTAGCACGTAATGTATTTGCGTCAATTTTCACTAACTTTTGGTACGCATCTCCGACGTATGGATCGTCATTTGGCTCAAGCGTAATCCACAAGTTTTTGCCATCATTTGAGAGCGAACCGCCATGACTTCCATTCAGTGGAAACTTTGGACCATACTTAATGTATTGCACAAACTTTTTGACTTCTGAGCATGGATAATCATTAAAGTTTTTACATCCAGTCGCAGCAGGTTTTGACAGCCAAACCGCCAAATTTCCAAGCATAAAACCGCCTGCAGCTTCAATATTCGCAACCTTTTCGTCGATTCGGACGATTGAACCATTAGTGCCGACTGTCTTGAACAAATAAAAATACTTGCCTATCTTCGTCATGCCTTGAATCGAACTGAAATCATACGCCGATACATAATCTACTGTGGGCGGTATAAGATACGTTTTAAATGTATACGGAAACCCCTTCTCAGCCTTGATTGTCCGAGCTGGCACAGCCTTTTTCACTTCCGCTGGTACACGAGGAGAAATGCTAGGTCTTTTTGGCGACTTCGGATATTTTGGTCTAGTATTATGCCTGTTCAGCGCATTATTGTTGTTAATATAGCCAAAACCGCCGAAGTGCTGCAACACATTCTCCTGCTTATACTTCGCTGGCTTGTACGTTGCCGTACTTTGAGCCAACATTTTCTGCACTTGCATCCAATTTTGTGGATCTTTTGCGTTTATAGGCGTATTCGTTAGCATCACGAGTACGAAACCCGCAACAACGCCTATTACTAGTGGTTTTTTCATAGTCTACCCCTTCAACAGCCCTACACATTGTTAAGTCTATCACACATTATGCACTTTGTCAACGCGTAACATGCCCTCCATGACTTGCATCAGGTGCAAAATCGCGCTATACTTAAATCATGCAAAAGAATTATTTAGCAAAAGAAAATCGTTATGACAATATGTTATATCGTAGAGTTGGCAAGTCAGGGCTGTTATTGCCTGCAATTTCGCTTGGATTGTGGCACAATTTCGGTTCAATCGACCCATTTGAAAATCAGCGCGAAATGCTGACGACTGCGTTCGATTTGGGCATTACGCACTTTGACTTGGCGAACAATTATGGACCCGAAGCAGGTTCGGCGGAGGAGTTATTTGGGTTACACCTCAAAAAGGACTTCAAAAAGTATCGTGACGAGTTGATTATATCGTCAAAAGCAGGCTATTATATGTGGGACGGGCCGTATGGCGAGTGGGGTTCGCGTAAGTATATTATAGCGTCGGCAAATCAGTCGCTTAGGCGCATGAGGTGCGGTTATTTTGACATTTTTTACTCACACCGACCAGACCCCGAAACTCCGATCGAGGAGACAATCGGCGCGTTAAATACGCTTGTTCAGCAGGGAAAAGCGTTGTATGTAGGCATTTCTAGTTACACAAGCGTTCAGACCAAAGCCGCATTTGAGGTTGCAAAAGATTTGGGACTTAAACTGCTAATTCATCAGCCTAATTACTCAATGTTTGATAGATGGGTTGCAGATGCGCCAACTGGTGATAATCTTCTAAAAACGCTCAATGAACTGGGAATGGGTTCAATCGTTTTCGCGCCACTTTCGCAAGGCATGTTGACAGATAAGTATCTACATGGCATTCCTGAGAACTCGCGCGCTGCAAAAGAAACTGGTTTTCTTTCTAAAGATGCGATTACCGAAGCAAAACTTTCGCAAATCCACGACTTGAACTGCCTTGCAAAGGAGCGCGGTCAGAAACTTAGCCAAATGGCACTCGCGTGGGTTCTGCGTGACGAGCGCGTGACGTCGGCTTTAATCGGTGCGAGCCGGAAAGAGCAGATCGTGGAAAATGTTGCTACGCTTGACAATTTGGAGTTTACTGCTGACGAACTGCAAAAGATTGACGACATTTTGGCTCGCGATGACCTCACGAATGTAGATAAACGTAGCACGCTGACTGCTTGGCATTACGGTGTAACGCATACTGGTGAGTAAATGAGACACGCAAAACAGGTAAATGAAACTATGGACGACGACAAGTTTAAGATAATTCTGCCCGAATCTGTCAAAGGTTTGGAGCGTGAAACTGCCGATAAACTCACATTACGTGAACGTTTTCAGCAGAATAAACCCAAAATCTATAAGGCTATTGAACTTGGCGTATTTGTCTTAAGCCTGATTGTTCTTGCGTTTTACCTGTTCTTGGGGTACATTAGCTAGTTTTAATGAGTAATGTGTAGTGAGTTTTAATGAGTAATTAGTAATGAGTAAGGAGTAATTAATAATGAGTAATGAGTAATGAGTAATGAGTAATGAGTAATGGATTTGAATTCGCCCTGCGGGCTCATGTTTTTTGTAAGATTCCGCATCACGCTCGTTTCACTCACGGTGCGGAATTCAGAGTGGGAGTACTTTCTTTATCTGAATTCCGCACAGCGAAGCCGAACTCCGAATTGATTACTCATTAGCGAAGCGTTCATTACTCCTTACTCATTATTAACTACAACCGCTCCATCGACTTTCGCGTCCTTCGTATCACTTGGAAGCGGAAAGTTGACCAACTCAAAGTCGTAAATCAGTGCAAAAACCTTGGCGTTGCGTTTTTTGGAGGCGAGTGCGCGGTCATACCAACCTGCGCCTTTGCCTAAGCGAGTGCCAGTTTTGTCAACTAAAAGTGCGGGAATTAACCAAACATCTGCCTTGGATGCGTCGCCTGTCCATTCAACTTTTACCTTCTCATGCGCATTTTTCGGCACGATTACGGTTTTGCCTGACGCTCTTAGTGCTTTGATGAGCGCATGCGTTGGTGGCTCGGTAGAAATGGATTCGTAAAGTGCGATTACGCGTGCTTTTTGGACTTCTGGGAGTGCTAATGCGGTTTTCGCGAGTGTGACTGCGTGTTTTTCGAGGTCAGAAGCGGTAAGTTTGCGTCTGTTGGCGAGCGCAGATTGACGCAGATTGTCCTTGCTGGTGTTATTTATGCGCATCGTTCCGTTTCGCTGTAATGTAATCAGTAATGCGCTGAACTGCGGTTTGTAGGTTTTTCATTGAAGCCGCATAACTCAAACGCACATGGTGTTCGCCGCCAACTCCAAAAATATCGCCAGGTAATATCGCAACTTTCGCCTCATACGCCAAATCTTTCGTAAACTTGACTGCATCTTGCTCCAAATCATACGGAATCTTGGCAAAAATATAGAACGCACCATTTGGCTTGACTATCTTAAAGCCCAGTTCACATAACTTTTCGTACAAATAATCGCGACGCTTTCTGTATTCAAGCAACATCGGTTTTACGTCCTCCGCGCCCTCGTCAGTTGCCCATGCCTGAATCGCGCCGTTCATTGACGGATTCGACGCAACAGTCGCAGTAAGTGCGTGCACAATCGTAAGTTTTGCAATCAAATCCGCAGGTGCAGCGATGACTCCGAGCCTGTAACCGGTCATAGCGTGAGATTTTGAAACGCCATTTATGACTATCGTTTGGTCTTTTAAGTATTTCGCAATCGATACGTGCGCGCCATCATAGACGAGTTCAGAGTATATTTCGTCAGATATAACAGCGATGTCAGTTTTCGCTAAAACATCTGCAAGTGCGCGAATTTGTGCGTCTGAATAGGTCATTCCTGTTGGGTTCGATGGGTAATTAAGCAAAATCGCCTTGGCATCTGGGTTTTCGTTAATTACAGACTGCAACTTTTCGGGTGTGAGCACGTAGCCGTCATCAGTAGTGTCGACAAAAATTGGCACACCTTGGTTAAATATTATGTCACTTTCGTATAACGCAAACATCGGTGACGGCAAAATGACCTTGTCACCAGGGTTTAAAAGCGTTGACAGCACAGCAAACAGTGAGCCTGTCGCGCCGACTGTGATTAATATCTCGCTGCCGGGGTCGTATTTTAGCCCACAGCGTTTGTCAAAAAAGTTCGCCGCAGCACGCAGAAGTTCAGGCTTGCCTTTGCTTTGGTAATAGTGCGAATCGTCAGCAGTTATGCCTGCAAGCATGGTGTTTTTCACATCATCAGGCACTGGAAAATCAGGTTCGCCAAGCGTCAACTTGACAATGTCTGGTATTTCGGACGCCATCAAATCAAATGCACGCGCTTTATTCGGCAACATCGGCAACAATCGCCTGCTCAGTTTGCCTTCCAAACCGCCTTTAAACTCGCTCATAAATCTCCAATCGTGCCCACAAGAGGACTTGAACCTCCACATCCTTAAAGAATACATGCACCTGAAGCATGCGCGTCTACCATTCCGCCATGTGGGCTTGCGCCAGTTAATATGATAGCACGTGCGCGCGAGTTTGGCAAACTATGTGCTACAACCACTGTCACCTCGCAAGCAAATGTGCCTTTACTTGTCATCTCGCAAGTACTCCCATTCTGAATTCCGCACCGCGAAACGAAGTGTAGCGTGATGCGGAATCTTAATTTAAAGTATGAGCCGTTAGGCGAATGCATTTTAATGGCATTGCTACGCAATATTTTAATTAAGATTCCGCATCTGCGTGCGGAATTCTGAGGTGGAGTAGTGCGGAATTCTGAGGTGGAGTGGAGTGACATTTTGTTTTGATAATGCCAAATTAACACAAGTACTTGCATTTTTTTTTGTTTTGTGGTAATATATTAAGTGGAAGGCTTTAAGATTGGAAGATAGAAGGGAAAATGCCAGATAAAACACTAAAAGGCTCAGGAATCAGCAAAAAGAGCCTAGAATCGGCTGATGGAGTAGAGTTTGCAGCGAGATTGCAGGCGTATTACGATTGCGAGTTGAAACATGTGACCGTGCTACCGTTCTCGACAGATGCGGGGATTCCGCCTGCTTGGGAGTGTAGATGTGGCAGACTAGCAGCACTTAGAGATACCGATGCGGAAATCAAAGTGAAGCCAAAGAAGCAGCGCACGCATTGGGACATGCTGATGGAGCGTCGTTGCGAGGATGAGTTACGCGAAACTTTGAATCAGCAAATCGACATTCTCGTGTCAGGTGTGCTCGCATAGTAACGCAAAGTGGGGAAAATGTTGGAGCGTTTGAGAGACTCAAGTTTTTTCCGAGTGCCCACTTACTTAGATAATAAGTATACGCGCGGTGTTGTACAGTTGGTATGCGGTTCAACTAAATATATTGGTGCAGGAATTTTGACTTCGACTGCCTCCGTTAATTCAGGTGTAGGAATGACATATTACACTGGTCCTAAGAAAACTTCCGAATTAGTAGTGCTTAAACGCCCTGAAGTTGTTGTGCAACCGCAGGATAAAGTGATAAATAAGTTTGATGTGCGGATTAATGTAATCGCAGTTGGGAGTGGTGTAAATTTTGCCGACGATGATGATAATGAAGATTCGTTGCAGGTGAATATTGTTAAAATGGCACTAGAAGATTATTCATTTAACCCTGAAGTGCTTCTAATAGTCGATGCAGGTGCGATTAATGTTTTTGCAGAGTTTATTGCGCGTAAAGAAATTTATAAACATAGCATAAATAATACAGTTATAATTACACCGCACGCAAAAGAACTTTCTGACATGTTTCGCGTTTTTGGTGTAGAAGCATCAGCGAATGATATTCAGGCACACCCAGAGCATTTTGCTAAACAAGCAAGCGAATTAACAGGAGCAGTTTGCCTACTCAAAGGCGCAAAAACTGTGATTGCAAGCGATTATGACACAATAGCACTCCCATCAAGCACGAATTGGCTTGCGCAGGCAGGCACAGGAGATGTGCTGACAGGCATTTTAGCAGGAGTTTTGGCGCAAAACATCAAATCTGTACAAAGTAATACTCGCGCATTTGTGCAATACACAGCACTTTCACACTCAATACACTCCGTTTCCGCTGCACTTTACAATCCGAACGGTCCGGTTCCCGCATACAATATCGCCCAAACAGTACCGCAAGCAATAAGTTTATACGTAAATGATAAGGAAAAGTTCTTCGGTCTTGTTGAAAAATAATAACATACCGACCGCCGGTATGTTTACAGAACCCTTGTCATCTCGCTGTGTGCACTTCGCCCAACTTTTGTCATCCACCTTGGTGCACTTCGCCTTTGCTTGTCATCCCGTAGCGCGTGAAACGCTTTTTTATTTGTCATCTAGGTAGCGTGAACGAAGTGAGCGCGACACGGGATCTGGTTTCTTAGAAGTTGACGTACTTTCTCGCTGATGCAGATCCCGCATCACATTCGCTTGCGGGATGACAAGGTACTTCTCGCTCACACTCCACCTCAGAACCCCGCACTACTCCCACTCAGAACCCCGCACTCCGATGCGTGGTCTTGAAAGGAGAACGTGAACGGAGGAGGAAAATGCGATTGAGCATTTGACCCAGCGAATGAGCATTTGACCCAGCGAAGGAAAATGCGAAGGAAAATGCGAATGAGCATTTGACCCCATTTGACCCCATTTGACCTCATTCGACCCTATTGCGTAGCAATGCAATTAAATCGCATTCGCGTTGCGAATACTTTTAATTAAGATTCCGCATCACGCTACACTTCGTTTCGCGGTGCGGAATTCAGAATAGAAGTACTGCGTGGCATTAAAAGTACTGCTTCGCTACGTATGACAAGGGAAGTGTACCTAGGGATGACAAGTGAGGTAACGCTTTGTGTAGGGGATGATGTTCGTGGGAATGCAACCCACCCACGACGTACTAGAAACCCGCGCAGAAAAAGAGTAACATTTATTGTGGAGGCTATGAGTATTAAATGTTTACGAAGCAACAAGTGCCTGATGAGATAATCAAGTTAGCGCAGAAGTTTCAGGACGCTGGGTATGAACTGTACTTGGTTGGCGGGTCTGTGCGCGATATTTTCTTGCAGCGCAATTCGGAAGATTACGATTTCACGACGAATGCGTTACCTGACGATACCGAACGCATTTTGCGAGATTGGGCGAATGTTGTTTTTGATGTAGGCAAGAAATTCGGCACTATTGCAGGCATAAAATACGCCAATAATCGAGTTGATGAGCAGGCTAATGATGATAAAGACGTAAAAGTTGAAATTACGACTTTTCGCGCGGACGAGTATGATGGCAAGACCAGAAAGCCCGTCGTTTCGTTTGGCGACAACATTGCAGATGACCTGTGTAGGCGCGATTTTACAGTGAATGCGATGGCTTTAAGGCTTCCAAACGTGGAGTTCGTGGATTTGCATAATGGACTTAGCGATTTGAACGCGAAAGTGTTAAGAACGCCTATTGAGCCTGACATTTCGTTCGCCGACGATCCGCTTCGAATGATGCGTGCTGTGCGCTTTGTCTCTACTCTTAAAGGTTACGAAATCGAGCGCGAAACTTATGATTCGATAGTTAAAAATGCTGGTCAGATACAGAAAGTTTCTAATGAACGCGTGCGTGATGAGTTGGAAAAGTTACTACTTGGCGCGGATCCTGTGCAAGGCATAAAAATGTTCGTAAACACTGGACTTAGCGCTTATGTATTGCCTGAATTGCCTGCTCTGATGCTTACAACCGACCCGCAGCATCATCACAAGGATGTTTATGCGCATTCACTGAAAGTTTTGCAACAGGCGGTCGATTTGGAGCCTGAATACACAGGTCGCCCTGATTTAATACTGCGTTTAGCAGGACTTTTGCATGATATCGGTAAGCCTAGGACTAGGCGATTCGGCGAAAACGGCAAGGTAATGTTCTATAATCACGATGCATACGGCGCGAAACTCACGAAACAGATACTCACGCGATTGCGTTTTGATTCTGTGACTGTAAATCAGGTCGCTGAACTGGTGCGATTGCATATGCGATTCTATGGTTACATGGATGCTGGCTGGTCGGATGCAGGAGTTCGGCGCTATGTGCACGATGCTGGCGAGTTGTTGCCCAGATTGCATGCATTGACGCGCGCGGATGTTACGACGCAGAATAAACGCTTGTCAGACAGACTTTCGTTCGCGTATGACGATTTGGAACAGCGAATAGTTAAGTTGCGTGAGCAGGAGGAATTGGACAGTATTCGTCCCGTACTGAATGGCGATGAGATAATGGAGATTTTGCATTTGAAACCGTCAAAACAGGTCGGCGAAGCGTATAAGTTCCTGCTAGATAGGCGGATGGAGTTGGGAGTCGAAACGAAAGATGAGGCTAAAAAAGCGTTGTTGGAATGGAACAGTGCAATTAGTAATGAGTAATTGCGGAAAGGTATATCGGAGTGACAGAAAAAAGTAATGTAATTGTAAGGGTTGCGGAGAAAAATCCGCTGAAAGGTAAGGCGAAACCGAAGTATGAGAAACCGGATTCGCATTGGATATTTATACTGGGTTTTTTGGCTGCTGTGCCTGCGTTTTCGGGCGACATGTATCTGCCGAGCCTGACTGCGCTTATGGTGGAGTTGAATACGACGCAGGAAATCGCGCAACTCACGATATCTACGGCGATGTTAGGTGCTGCTGTCGGACAATTAATTACAGGTCCTGCGCTTGATAGATTCGGGCGTAGACACCCAGTCATGATTGGACTTTTCGTGCATATCGTGATGAGCATAGTGTGTGCGACTGCGCAAAACATAGTAGTACTGCTTATTGCCAGAATCATACAGGGAGCAGCGAATTCTGCGGCAAATGTGACGGCACTTGCTGTATTGCGTGATAAGTTTGAAGGCAAAAAAGGTGCTCAGATGATGTCTAGGTTAGTTCTGATTATTGGAATTGCACCGTTATTAGCGCCTACTGTCGGTTCCGCACTTGTAGACTTCGGCGGTTGGCGCACTGTATTTTGGCTACTCGCACTCATGGGAGCAGGACTTTTAGTCGCAGTTTGGCGTAAATTGCCCGACACACATCCTACGCGCAGTAAACTTGGCGCAAATGGTGAACGTGCAGTCCCTAGAAATAATTTCATAAACGACTTTAAGGCGTTAGCAAAAGACAGGCAGTTTATTTTTCTTGCCATGTCACAGGGACTTTCAGGCTCACTTTTTATGAGTTGGGTCGTTTGTGCGCCATTCGTAACTGAGGACGCATGGGGCTTTTCGCCATATCTGTTCGCGCTCGCATTCGCTGCAAATGGTGTATGCACAGTCACTGGTGCTCAAATTAACGCATTTATCGTCAAAAGATTTCCGCTTCGAAACATTATGCGCTTTGCAATCTGCATGCAATTAGGTGCAGGTTTGTTGTTCCTTGCACTGTTAACGTTCACAGGCAATACGCCGATTCTGTTAGTGGCGATTTGCGTGATGTTCTTGTTCCAAAACATGCAAATGGCGAACGGTTTCACAATTGCTATGGCTCCGCATGCTACGCGGGCAGGAACTGCTGCTTCAATAATTGGCGTCTCAAACTCCATAATTCCGTCAATTTTGTCGGCAATAGTTGGCTTTATTGGTGGCAACTCACCAGCACTCAGCATTATGTTCATCGCGATTACGGTCACTATCTTTACTGTTCAGGCGTTCGGAACGGACGTGTTTGGGAGGGGAGTTAAGAATGAGTAAGGAGTAAGGAGTAAGGAGTAAGGAGTAAGGAGTAAGGAGTAAGGAGTAATGAATAATTGGGAATCGGAGTTCGCTACACTCACGCTTTTATTTTAAGATTCCGCATCACGCTACACTTCGTTTCGCGGTGCGGAATTCAGAAATGAAGTACTGCGTGGCATTAAGAGTACTGCTTTGTTACGCAGATTCCGCATCGCATTCGCTTGCTAGATGACAAAGGGAGGCATTCGCTATCGCTCATACTCCACCCTTCCGAATTCCGTGCTTGAACTGGAATCTTGAAAGGAGAACGCGAATGAGCGTTCGACCCTATTGCGTAGCAATGCGATTAGTCGGAGTTCGCTACGCTCACGCTTTTATTTTAAGATTCCGCATCACGCTACACTTCGTTTCGCGGTGCGGAATTCAGAGTAGAAGTATTGCGCGGCATTAAGAGTGCTGATTGCTACGTACAAAACGGAGTTCACACGCTACGCGTGCTCACGCTTTTACCCGCGCAACTTTCAAAACAACTTCGCTTACGCTCGTCCTTTTGAAAGTTGCGCTAAGGCTTGGCTTGCCTATGGCAAGCCAAGCCACTCTGCTGCAATGTAACTCTTAAACAAAAAGCAACTTTACAAGCAGAGGCTTGGATTTTTCATACTGAAAAATCCAAGCAATGCGCAACCCCAGCTGGCGCGTAGCGCACGCTGACGCAGTGCTATTAGAGAATGAGCCGTAGGCGAATTCCGATTTCCCAATTATTCATTATTAACTATTAACTATTCATTACTCGTTAGCGCAGCGTCTATCCATGCACAAGCCTGCGCTTTCGTCTTTTTGAAACGTGCCTTACGATTGCGATAACGCCTGTAATCAGCAGTACGACTAGCACAACCGCGGCAAGTAGTGCATAAGTTGCGGCGTTCCAATTTGCGAAAAGTCCAGATAATGTAAATCCATCATCTAGTTTTTGAGTGAGAGTCTCATAAGTCGATTCGGGCATATGCGGAATGTAATCAACGAGCGCTTCCCATTCTTTGACTGAACTGCCATCTGTATATTTTATGACAGTGTCAGCGGGCGATTTGATTGCTTGCCCATTATTATCAAACAGCGCGATGTTCAAAATATTGAAAGAACTACCACTTACGATTCCCATCATTTCTGCCAAATACGAGTTCGCGACAACAGGGTAGAGTTTATCTTTTGTCACCTCGCTCCAGTTTCCGTCCGCATTTTGCACCTCGACAGATGTCACAGTATTCAAAAACATACGTGGTGAAGAAGTATGATAGCGCATGCCACTGAAAAAGAGTTTCGCCTGCGGTAACATGCCTGAAATTGACGAATCAACTTCTGCGACACTGAACAAATCGTTGCCAGTAATATAAAAAACCGAAAGTGGATAACCAGTTTGGTCATCATAATCTTCACCCAAACCAACTACATTAAATACCTGCTCATACGTCACATCGCCCTTAAAAAGTGAATCGCGAATCGCCCCTTGTGCACTGACAGCAATCGTCGGCACTTCGTTTGCGCTATCGATTTCTGCATAAACTTTTGCAACTTTTTCCAAGTATGCCGCATTTATAAGTCTACCAAGTCTAGAATCAATTTCGTTACCTACACCGTTGTATTTTATAAGTAAATCATCAGTTGCAATGCCAAGTTTTTCATCAACACTAAACCCTTTGGACGATAAATACTTACTATTGATATATGCGACCTCATCGTCAATCAACTTTTGAATTTCAGGATCTTTTGCGACCGAAGCAGAAACTTCTAGTGTTGCATAATCAATCATCGCAGGCTTGTTAGTGTTTTCGTCCATCTCAAAGTCCATTCTGCCTAAGTATCTGCCATAACATTCGACCGACGCTATTTTGGTGCCATTTACATTGATTACAGCATCAATATAAGAGTGCGTATGCGCAGAAAGTATAAAATCTATCCCTTCAACATTGCGTGCGAGCTCAACATCTTCCGATTTTGAGGACATTATATCAGCACTATTTGTTCCAGAATGTGAAAGTGCAATAATCATATTCGCACCCTGTTCTTTAAGGCCTTGAACTGCTATTTTAGACGCTTCGATTATGTCAGTAAAGTTAACGGAACCGCGAAGTGGCGCATCATTAGTCGCACTTTTACCCATTACGCCAAACAATCCTATCTTAAAATCGCCTTTTTCGATAAGCATTGTTTCACTAGAACCATAATCTTGAAGCGCGTTCTTGAGTGCAAGCGAATCAGTTGCTGTTTCATCATAAACGATGTTTGATGTGAGTATCGGAACTGGACTCTTGATTAATCGTTTTGCATTCGTAATAGATTCGGCTAGTGCATCTGAGCCATAATCAAACTCGTGGTTACCTAAAGTCGTCGCATCGTATCCAAGTGCTGCTAAATAAGTCAAATCTGGTGCTTTTTCTCTAAAAATAAAGTTTTCGACAGTTCCCATGCTAAAATCACCGCCATCAAGCGTCAAAGTTTCACCTTCAGCACTCGCTCGCTCCTCTTTCAAAAGTGTCGAAAGACCTGCATATCCTCCAACTTCTATAATATTTAATGCATCACTATTTGCACTTTTTGTCGGCACTTTGAACGGTTGAAAATGCGAATGTAAATCATGCGTAAACAAGATTCTGAGTTTGGAACTGTCCCCAGAGCTAGTTTCTGGCTGTGCATTGACATTTGCATTAATCACTGCCAAAAACGCTATGCTCAGCACGCCAAAGATGCTAATAATCTTTTTGTAATTCATTATACGAACTCCTTTTACAATAGCAGTCCAATGATTGTATATATCTTGGACTTATATTTTAATTATACACCAAATTGTATCTATGCGTTTTGCACGAGTAATGGTGCAAAAAAGTTTATTGTGCATGCGAGGCGAGAATGTGGTAAACTTAATGTGGTAAACATAAAAAGTTTTGTGAAAGTAGAGGTAGAATATGTCAGGACACTCAAAATGGGCGACGACGAAGCACAAAAAGGCTGCAATTGATGCTAAACGTGGTAAATTGTTCGCGAAGTTGATAAAAAACATTGAGGTTGCCGCGAAAGTTGGCGGAGCGGATCTAAATGGCAACCCGACACTCTTTGATGCAGTTCAGAAGGCGAAAAAGTCATCTGTGCCGAACGATAATATACAACGCGCACTGAAGCGAGGAAGTGGCGCTGAAGCTGGTGGCGCAGATTATCTGAACATCACATACGAAGGTTATGCACCAGGTGGCGTGGCGGTTTTGGTCGAATGTTTGACTGATAATAAAAACAGGGCGGCGTCTGATGTGCGCACTGCATTTAATAAAAGTGGCGGACAGCTGGCGGATCCAGGTAGTGTCGCATATTTGTTCAGTCGTAAGGGATTGATTATCGTTCCACAAGAAGCAGGTGATGAAGATTCGCTGCTCATGGCGACTATTGACGCTGGTGCTGAGGAAGTTGAATTGATTGGCGATGCATTTCAGATTCTGTCAGAACCGAACGATTTGGTCGCTGTTAGAACTGCGTTGCAGGATGCTGGAATTGACTACGATTCTGCCGAAGTAGTGTTTTATCCGACGATGAAAATGGAGTTAGATGCGGATAAAGCGCGTAAAGTTATTAAACTAGAAGATGCCCTTGATGACAGTGACGATGTGCAAAATGTTTACACAAACATGGACGTTTCGGACGCTGTTCTCCAAGAATTAAACGAAGAATAGACTGCCAGCATGCGTATTTTCGGTATTGACCCTGGTATGACTAGGTGTGGAATTGGCGTAATTGACGCTAAAGATAGTGCTAGCGGAACTTTTCGCTCTGCAGATTCGCTCCGATTATACAAGGCTGGCGTGATTCGTACAGACACATCGCTTGCGCAAGATGAACGTTTGCGTAAAATCTACGATGGCATTGATTCATGGCTAAATGCTTGTAAACCAGATGTTATGGCAGTTGAACGCGTATTTTCCCAAGAGAATCGGCACAGCGTACTTGGCACCGCGCAAGTCGCAGGGCTTGCTTTACTCCTTGCTAATCAACACACAATCCCCGTTTCACTTCACACTCCGACTGAGGTTAAAGCCACCATCACAGGCTTTGGACAGGCAAACAAACAACAAATTGCCACGATGGTTGCTAAGTTTTTGAAGCTTGAAGTCCAAATCAAACCTGCTGATGCATCCGATGCTCTCGCAATTGCGATTACAAATGCATTAAAACCTCCGATTAACGCATATAAGATGTAGCAACAGAAGAGCGTAGCAATGCAGATCCTGTGTCGCGTGCTTTGCACTTTTGCGGGATGACAAGGAGTACTCTTAATGCCACGCAGTACGTCTACTCTGAATTCCGTATAGGAAAACGCGATTGAGCGTTTGACCCAACAAAGTGTAGCGTGATGCGGAATCTTAATTAAAAGTATTCGCAACGCGAATGCCTTTAATGGTGTTCGCATGCGCTCACACTAGTTTTAAGATTCCGCATCTACGTACGGAATTCTGAGGTGGAGTATGAGCGATAGCGAATGCGATGCGGGATGACAAGGAAAACGCGAATGAGCGTTTGACCCACGGAATTCATTTCATTCATGTTCTTATAGCGCTAGCGTCAGCGTGCGCATTGCGCCCGCCGACTTGCGCAAGAATCGGAATTCGCTTTCGCTCACACTCTGACTTCACGAACCACGTTCGCATTGCTTGGATTTTCCAGTATGGAAAATCCAAGCCTCTGCGGTGAAGTTACTTTTTGTTTAAGAGTTACTCTGCAACAGAGTGGCTTGGCTTGCCATAGGCAAGCCAAGCCTTAGCGCAACTTTTCAAAAGAACGAGCGTAAGCGAAGTTGTTTTGAAAAGTTGCGCGAGTAAGAGTGTGAGCACGCGTAGCGTGTGAACTCCGATTCGTACGTAGCGAGAAGTACTCTTAATACCACACAGTACTTCATTTCTGAATTCCGCACAGCGAAACGAAGTGTAGCGTGATGCGGAATCTTAAAATAAATTATGAGCCGCCAGGCGAATGCATTTAATGGTGTTCGCATGCGCTCACACTAGTTTTAAGATTCCGCATCTACGTACGGAATTCTGAGGTGGAGTATGAGCGATAGCGAATTCCTTTTCCCAATTACTCATTACTCATTACTAACTGATGTAACATTATCAAAGTTTGCACTCACCGCACAAAACGTGTATAATTTTTAACAGAGTAGTGATGCACTAGAGTTG
>JAISFQ010000068.1 GCA_031263495.1 Candidatus Nutricula glyptotermitis | reverse complement strand
AGCATAACGCCTATTTTTACGTCCGGATAGTTTTCATGCGCATACTTAGTTGCAAGCGCAGACGCCACAAATTGATTATGCACTGCCTGATAAGTCGTCTGCAAATCAAAACCTTTCTTCAAGCCGAGCGACGCATATTCGCCCCAACTCGCCAAAGAGTTAATCTGATTGAACGGTATCCAATATTTTACCTTGTCGTGATACCTATCAAGCACGAGTTTTGCAAACTTTTCATAATAATCTACAACTTCTCTGCTTTCAAAGCCGTTGTATTCACGCAACAAGTGCACAGGCATTTCATAATGTGAGATAGTAATTACTGGCTCCATGCCCAAATCTGCTATCTTACTAATCAGCCTGTCATAAAACTCCAAACCCTGTTCATTAGGCTCTGTTTCAGTGCCAGTAGAGAATATGCGCGACCAATCAATCGATGTGCGAAACGCCTTAAACCCCATTTCACTCATAAGTTCCAAATCTTCTGCGTATCTGTGATAAAAGTCAATACCATGCCTTCTTGGATAATGCCCTTCTTTGTCATTAAGCGCAAAATCAATCGATGATATATCATGTGAATAGCCTACAACAGTAGTTTTATCATACTCATTCGGCAATGCTTCGATGTCCATCAGCGATGTGCCCTTACCATCAATTCCATATGCACCTTCAGCCTGATTGGCTGCAATTGCTCCTCCCCACAAGAAGTCCTTTGGGAATGTTTCTTTATTTTTCATGTTTAATCTCCTTTATCTTTCAAAAGTTAATAGTTAATAACGAACAGTTAATAACTGATTTAGAGTTCGCTTCGCTCATGCTTTCTTTTAAGATTCCGTGTCAAGCACGGAATTCAGAGAGCGGTAAACTCCACCCCGCTGAATTCCGCACCTGATGCGGAATCTTAATTAAAATGTGAGCGATAGCGAACTCCATCAATAGTTATTAACTATTAACTATACACTATTAACTACACCAACGCCGTCAGCAGTTCCGTCTCTTTCCCTGCTTCAAGCAGTCTCGTCGGCACTACATCCGTATAAGCAGGTGTGTTAGTAACAATAACTGGCACTTGAGTAGAGTAGCCTTCACTTTCTATGCCTTTTATGTCAAATGTTACTAGTAACTGTCCGCGTTTTACTTTATCGCCTTGCTTCACGTGACCAGTAAAGTACTTGCCGTCCAGTTTAACAGTATCAATGCCTATGTGAATCAACAGTTCAAGTCCTGAATTACTTGTAACTCCTAATGCATGAAGCGTAGGGAATATCATAGTAACTTCGCCATCAAACGGAGCAACTACTTCGCCCTTAGTGGGTTCTATTCCTACACCTTTACCTAATAGACCTTCTGCAAATGCCTGATCTTTCAACTCTGCAAGCGGAATGACTTTACCTTCAACAGGGGCAATCACGACTTGATCTTCTGTTACAGGGTGCAGTGGTGTAGACGTAGTCGCAACATCTACGACTTCTTTTTCCTTGTAGAAGAACATAATCATAAGGAACGCGAGAATCATCGCGACTATACACCCAACTGCTGCGGCAATCATGCCTGAACCGTCACCTTCTGCGTCAATGTATGATGGAAAACCGAAAATGCCCATGCCAGTAATCATGTAATAAAATACACCACCAGGTTTTAGCATTTCGCCTACTGCCGCCATTACTCCAGCACCAACACCTGATGCAACGCATGCAAGAACAAAAGCGCGTTTTCTAGGAAGCAAGAAACCATACATCGCAGGTTCTGTAATGCCAAATACGCCTGAAAAAGTTGCAGGAATTAACGCTGCTCTGTTTTTCTTGTCTTTAATCTTAAACCAAAGTGCTATCAGACCTGCTGTAAGTGCAAATGATGCTGGAAACATGCCGACCATCATAAAATCCTGACCAAACTCTTGTAGGTTAATCAGTGTGAGCGGGTATAGCGTCCATGCTAAACCTAAGATTACCAAAATTTGCCATGTAAGACCATTTACTGCTTGGAATATTACAGGTTGAGCGGTTGCTAATTCTGTTGCGCCAACTGCTACCCAGTGAGTTATAATGCCAATTACTGGACCTATAAGCAACAGTCCTGATATAAGCGAAATAACCAGTACGCAAAACGGTACAAAGAAAGACGCAAGAACAGGCGGTATAACTTTCTTAAAGAATCGCTCCAAAAACGCTGCAAATGCCACGATAATTATTGGTGGTAGAAAAGAATATGTATACGGCTGCCCAACCATTGGAATGCCCAATATAGTCATATAATAATCTAAGCCTTCCATTCCAAACAACTGCCCTAATGGACCTGCATCTCCTGCTCCTGCACTCATTGTGTCCAACTGTAATGACGGATAACAAAGTGCAAGACCGATTGCTATGCCTGTCATCTGGTTTAAGCCAAACTTCTTCGCTGCTGTAAACGCTAGTGGAACTGGCATAAACATAAATACAGCGTCGCCTATCGACTCCAATGCAACAGCAATACCGTCAGTTGACTCATATAGACCCATGAACGCAAACAGTGCATTGAAGCCCTTAATCATTCCCGCTGCACATAGTAGAGCCAAGAACGGCGCCATTACAGCAGTGATAATGTCAAGAAACTTATCAAACAGGCTCATCTTGGGCTTCTCGCCACCTTCAATCGGACCTGTAACCTCCAACACATCAGCATACACATCCGCAACATGTTCGCCGATGACAACTTGATATTGCCCTCCGGCGTTCATAACCGTAATGACGCCATCTGTCTGTTTCAAGACAGCATCATTTGCCTTCGATTCGTCCTTCAAGACAAACCGCAATCGAGTAACACAGTGGCTCAAACCGCTGATATTCTCTTTTCCACCCACATTAGCAACTATGACTTTCGCCAACTCGCTATATTTACCCATATTTCCTCCTTCATCATTCATCAGAAAAATCGTTTAGCACACTGCTAAACTTTAATCAAGCATTTGTACGCTACGCTTAACAAATGCTTGATTAATAGGAGATACTGTATAAAGGATTAGGGGATTGTTGTACCTGAACAGGTGTGTGATGCTGGAAATGTTTGATTTTTTTGTATCAATATTCACAAGATATAGCGAAACTTTCGTGGCGTGTTTTGCTGTACATTAGTGAGGGCGTTATGGTATAATTATTAGTGGTATAGTTGTAGATGATGTATGTTATGTACAAATAGGGTGGAGAAGGTAATGATTGACCATAGGAGGTATAACGATGAAGTTAGACGGTATAATAGACTTGTATCGGGAGATGAAGGATGCAGGCGAGTTGCGACAACAATTTATTTTTGAATACAATTCAAAAAAGGCTAGAGTGTTGTTTTTGACTGATGCTGAGCCCTTCGTTTTATGTTTTTCTGAGATGCATGCCACAGAGCCCCAGTATTTCGAAATTGAGATGAAGCAAGGTTTTGTTATTGATACCTATTTGCAACCAGAAGTCCTTAGCCGATTTAGGGACATGTTTGATATAGGTGCGAACAAGACTGGGAAATTTAGCACAAGAGATTTTTTTGAATGCTTTAACAAGCGCATCCCTAAACACGTTGCAAACACGGGCAAAGTTCGCCCTGTGGACATGATTCAGTTTAGGCGCAATGTTGAAGAGGTAGACAAAATCTATTTTTGGAGATTTCGTAACAACCCAGAAGGCGAGCATGTGTCCAGTGAAAATTTGGAAAAGACCCAGAAACTTATAGGCGAAGAAGCGTATAATAGATGTTCAAAGTACAATATAAGCACTCAATGGACAGGCATAGAGAAAGATGACAACTTTGATAGTTGGCAACAAGATTTGGAGCAAAAGGTAAAAGCAGACATATAGTCGTTAGTTTAAGTTGTTGAGCGGAACTAGACAAAGTAGATAGAATTTACATTGTACACTTCATTTAACCAGTTCCTTTTTTGCCTCTACAAATTTTATTGAGAACTTATATCCTAAATCTGTTAACTCTTCAATTGCATCTAGCAATGAGAGTTGACTGAAAAATGGTAAGTTTTGTGCAGTGAAATTTTCAGAATTAGGTGCAATTATAACATAGACCACCTCTAATTTTGATGGAATATCCGCTGTAATTATGTCACTGATTTCTTTGTAACTTTCTTTAAATTTGTCAATTACTTTATCGCGAAAGTCTTTGCGGTTTTTAAGGAGTTTTGCAGAAACAACACCTTGATTGAACAAATGACTTAAAGTTGAAGATTTAATTTTCCTTTTGACATGTATTAACTCTTTTTCAGTTAGAATGTCACACACTTCAACTTTACTGCCGATTACGCCATATGGGATGGACTGTGCATCAAGAGGCAATGCTTTAATCTCGTTTGCTGCTTTTTTATTATAGACAGGCTCAGTTTCCTCATAGTCTGAAATTGGCAAATACAAGTTGTGGTTTACGTTTATATTTGAAACTTTTAAGTGGACTTGCTTTAGCCAGTCCCTTTCTATCATAAACCATTGACTGTCGCTAAGAATATATGTACCGCTGTCGTCTGAAATCTCAAATATGAGAGAATGGTAGTATGAATTGCTTTTTGAGTTTGAACTCCCCGAGTATTGCAAGTAAAAATGCTTATCCTTCAAAAAACGCACGTCAAGAAAATCTCTTTTGTAACGCTGACCAAGTTCTCGAAACGCATCATCTAGTGTTGTATCAGCATATAGAGTCGGCACGTTTTTTTTCGTTTCTTCGTAAAAATAAAACCCCTCTATATCTTCCCAGTCGGGGCTCTCTGATAAAGCTAAATGCATATTTTCATAATTTTTACTTTTAAGCCTTCCGTCCAATAGTCCATTAAGTTCTTCTATTTTTTCGCCGATTATTGGTTGCAAATTGTCTATCCAAGCAAAAGAATTTTTGTAGTTTTCTTTTTTGTAATATTCAAGCAAATCTTCAGCAATTTTATTAAACTCCAAAATAGTGCTGTTTAGCGAGAGTTTTATAGCGTCTGACCCAGACAGTCTAGCCCCAAATAGCTTAGTATCCATCGGCACAGCTGTAATCTTTTTAATTAAATCTCTAGCTGCATTTGGGGCGAAAAACGAGAGTTCAGAAATCTGACTTGAGTCCTTTTTTGTACTTAGTGTATTCCCTTCAATTGTTTTCGTGCTTAAAGACCTGATTTTCTCTGGATCTATTGCATTTAGAACGACTTTTAACCCAAAACCGCGTACTATATAGTTTTGGTTAAGGTATGATAAACCGTGTCCATACGTAACAGCAAAGTATCTTTTGTTTGCTTTGACAATCAGCAATGCGCTAGCACTTTTAATTTTAAGTTTTGCCAAAACATCACCCTCTATTGCGGAGTCTACTTTTTTTACCCAAGCGGGTGGGTGGGGACGAGAACTCCATACGTGCGCTTTACCGACAAGTGGATTTTTCAGTTCGTAATGTTCCACCTTATCTTTATATTGAAAATCCGTTTTTAGCGGTGAATCAATATCTTTAATGCCGTTTCGTAACAAGTACACATTGAACGTATTTTTGTTACTAGCCATTATGCCTCCTTCAACAATCTTACTATTCCATCACTATGATTAATATTATACGCCATTAAAATCTAAAATGCAAACACTTCTGAAAACGTAAGCGATGAGCGAATTTATTCATTGCGAAAAAGCACTGACAATCACTTTCCCGAAGCACCCAGACTCAGCTTACCCAGCCAGTCAAGCCTGAGTGCTTGGATTTACATTTAATTCCGTTTCCCATTACTCATGGGCGCGTGGCGAAGCCGAGCGCGACAAGAACGCATAATCACAACAACTCCGAAATCTAAGCATCAACGTTACCATAGCCTCACCTAACCAAAAAACCAAGACTCGAAAAACATGACTTTCACAACCTGACCTCAACCTCGAGCGAATAAGGCAAAGCCCACACATAAAGGTAAATATTTTTATGCGAAGGCAGTAAAAGCATTTACCTTTATGTGCTCTAAGCGCATGCTTTTCAGTGAAGTAAATCAGAGAATGTTACCAGTTCAACTCCTAACTCCTCCAGTCTCTCGCGCAACTCAGCATCCCTAAGTGCTTGCACTTCATGAACTCTGTCTGTTGTGAGTGTGGAATGCTCTAAAATGTCAGCGTCCAAATAGCCAGGATGGCAAACGTAAATGTCACAGGCGTTTCCATGCGCTTTTGCTGCACGAAGGATTGCTTCGGCAGGGTCGTAATTAGGAAGCATACTTTCCATGTGCAGATAGACAGGTGTGTCATTAAATGTTACAGGTGTGCCATCTAAACTCATGCCCAAATACTTCAAGCTGTGCTTCTTAGCAACAATCTCAAGTCCTTTAAAAAAGTTATCACTTGCGACTGCATGACCTTCAAAATACACGGGTTGTTGCCCAGTAAGCGCGACAAAACGCTGATATTGTGCTTCAATCTCCAAAATCACCTCATCAAGCACGACAAAATCTTCCTTAGCAGAACGATAATCACTTGAACTCTTCAAAAACCCGTCAGACGTCGTTATACTTGGGATTTTAGAAGGATCTGTAATCGGTCTACCAGCGGAAATGCTAGTATGTTGTCCCAAACAAAGATCCATGCCTTTCAGCAACTCTACTCCATGTTCACTAGCCTCCATATTCGTCATCACGCCGACAGTTTTGACTAATTCGCCCTGCAGAGAATCCAGTATGCCATAATTAACACCGCGTGAATAGCCTAAATCATCGGCTCGAATCATAAACTTCTTCGCCATATTGCTCCTTTCTGTAACTTACCTTAATTATATCAAACCTCGACACTTTCTGCAAGTTCTTTTTTGCTAGGTCGCATAACGAAAATAGTCAAGACAGCAGATATGCCGATTGATAACACCGTGCCAATAACGCCATTTACTAGGTTTTCCGTTCCGCCACCGACAAAAGCGAGCACTGATAGGAAATTCGTCGCGCCCATTACGTATGTTGTAACTCCTGTAATTCCAAAATATAAACCGCCGATAGCCGCGCCAATTGACATTGCGATAAATGGCTTTTTATATCTAAATCCGACGCCATATAGAACGGGTTCAGTAATGCCACCGATAATGCCTGAAACGAAATAGCCAAGCGAGAGCGACTTTTCTCTCCTGTCGCGCGTCGCAATAAATGCTCCAAGTGCCATGCCGAAAGCAGCCCAAGTCGCACAATGTCCAGCCGGCAGCACTAAGCCTTCGCTTCCTTCGCTCATAATCATCGTAATACCAGTCACAATCAGCACGGTATGCATACCGCTCATGACTAGATATTCCCAAAGTGCCGCAATCACTGCGACTGCCAAAAATCCAGCAACGTTTCCTAACCCAAGCAGTCCTTGCGCTATGATAGTGTCACCTAAATACGCTCCAACAGGTGCAAGTGCACATAATGAAACAGGAACCATAACGACCATTGTCAAAAACGGTGCGAAAATAGTTGACAAAACATCTGGTAGCTGTTTTTTGAAGAACTTTTCAACATAACTCATTACCCACACGGACAATAATATCGGCAGTACGCTCTGTGAATAATTGTTGAGCATGGTCGGAATGCCATAAACTGTAAACGATGTTATTTCCTCCGATGTAACCATTGCAATGAACGATGGTGCAATCAGTACGCCACCCATATACATGCCCAAAATCGGCGTAACACCAATTTTTGTCGCGCAACAGTAGCCTAAATAAATAGGCAAGAAATAAAACCCTGCTTCATATAAGAAGTTCATCAGTATGTAAAGGTCATCTTCTGCCGTAATAACTTGCAACATATCAGGTCCTAGCAGCACCAATACCGTTTTGAACATCGCCGCCGCTATCAGCACAGGAATGAGTTGTATAAACGAGCCTGACAGGTAATTTAGAATGTTATTGCCAACCGTTTTAAGCGTCAACTTTTCCTTAGGCACGTCATCTAAAACTTCATCAATCGACGCCTGCGCCTCAACTCCTGACCTCGCTACGAACTCTTTATACACCTTAGGCACATTCTGCCCGATGATTATTTGCAGTTGACCGCCAGATTCTATCGCCCCAAGCACGCCATCGACTTCTTTAACGGCGTCGAGATTTGCAAGACCGTTATCCTTCAGATTCAACCTTAATCTTGTCATACAATGTGCAGCATGCGTGACGTTTTCCTTTCCACCGATTGTTTCCAGCACGTCAATCGCAATTTGCCCATCAAGAGTTCCAGTAATTTGCATTACATTCTCATACACATCCGAAACGTGATTACCGATGACGAGTTCTAAACCGCCATCAGCTTTCACAACATTAGCGACGCCGTCCACTTTCCTAAGCGCAGCATCGCTACCTTTGCGTTCATCTTTCAAGACAAACCGCAACTTATCAGCATGGTGTGTCAAACCGCTGATATTATCTTTTCCACCCACATTAGCAACTATGACTTTCGCCAACTCACTATATTTACCCATATTTCCTCCTTCATTCAACAGAAACGCGTTTAGCATATGCTAAACTATTAATCAAGAACTTAACTTAATTAACATTAAGTTAAGTTCTTGATTAATAGTGATACCTAATAAAGGTATATTGTGATTGGTGGGAGTTTGGGGTGGGGTTTGATGGCGTTATGAGGTGGTTTTGGGCTGGTTTTTAGGTTGTGGGAATTGTTACGGTTTTGGGGTTTTAGGCTGGAAATGTTAACGGAAATTGTTACAAAACGGAAATTAATGCGTTACCAAATTAAAGCAACGTAGGGGCGTTTTGCTGATTCGTTCCTTAATGTTTTACTTACGCTACCAGCAATCAGTCATGTAACTCGTTTAAGCAAAGAAAAGTATGGCTAATCTTATTAATAGCTCCGTTTCAGGCAATGCTCTGAATATGACTCTTGAAAATCAGATTCATTCAAGTTATTGTTCTTAAGAAGCTCAAATATCTGTTCTTTATCCTCAATAAGAGTGTCGTTTTCGTATAAAGAATTTGCGAATCGCCTAGCATTTTCCACAAGTATTTTTAATCTGTTTGGGCGAATTACTCCGACCTCTTCTGAAAAATAACTACCTTTTGATAACTTATTTATTGGTATTATCATATAGCTTTGGAGAACCGCTTCTTTGTACAGGTTGCGAAACCATGCAATATGCTTATCCATTTGCCCAACTTCGTTTCCTGAAATTTCATTTCGCCCTTGTTTTACTTGATTCTTGCATTCAAATAAAAAATAATTATTGTTCGGTGCTACCCATAAATTATCTGGTCCAAATCCATTTTCTTTGTCGGGGCGGGTACTGTCATATCCTAATAGTAATCCTAATTCTCCTAACCCAGCTTCAAATAATTCTGATGGAACGCCAAAAGCTAAATTGTCAAGATACTCATCCATCTGGCGCAAAAAGTCATTTTTATTCGAGAACTTTCTAACATATGTTAATATGTTTTTGTGCCTGCTAGATTCTAAAACCCTTTTTGAATATTCAACCTTTTTCGTTGATCTTAACAAGTTGCAATTTTTGGTAAAAGCAGCTTGCTGGATTTTCTGTGCTTCACCTGGATTGAAAGAATCATAGTACCGTGCGAGTTTTTGTAAAAACCATCCGCGTTCATTCTCATTTTCTGTAAAATTCGAATCAATAAACTCCTGCAGTTGTGACACAGCTTTTTTATGGTTTCCGCTATAGTATAAATCATCAATATCGCTTTCTGTTTCAATCAGGCTGTATAAACGCTCGTCGGGTTCTTGAATTGTAATTTTACTCATTTCAGAATTATAATAACTTTTCCATACAGATTCTCTTCTGAGAAATTGGTTGAGTAGTTCAACAACAGAGGAATTAGAGTTTGCAGTTATTTCATTTTGCGCTTGTTTCGCAATTGAAAAGCCAATTTCAATTTGTTTTCTAGTTTGTTCAGAAAAATAGTTGGCGGTATCTTTATTTCGCAAAAATCTTACTAAATCGCTTCCGAAAACTAGAATAGCACAGTAATCTTTCTCGCCCCTTACCCCTCTTCCCATTCCTTGCTCTATTTTTTGAGCAAGTTTCTTATTGATATAGCCGCTATCTTCTCGACATAACTCTTCATTCCTGGAGGGAAGATTATTAAAAAACGGTTTTGAATCCAGTATCAATACCCTACATGAACGGTCTGGCAAATCAATGCCATCATATTTGTTAATGAAAAAATATATACTGTCAAATTTCCCCGTAATGAGGTTTTTCGTTTCGTCCTCAATATTTTTGATATCCACTTTCTTTATGTCTTTCGAATTTGCATTTTTCAATTGTATTTCAGTTGCAACTTCGGCATATTCGTCAGCTTTTTGATTGCTCGGTACAATGCCAACGACTCCGAAATTTTTGTTTCTATTCTGAAGCAAACTTTCTACTAATTCTTTTTTGTTAAAATATTCGTCAATTTGAGAAGGTATTATAATCATTTTTTCTCCTGCCCATTTTTGTGTATGTGAAATCAAGGGGTTTAAAATGGCTTCTTTTGCAATACCCATATTTGCGATAAAAGCAGAATCGTCTTGGGTTGTCGCAGTCATTAAAATACGTGTATTTGCCCTTGAGAAAGTGCGAAATGGTTCAACACTAAAGCGGTATGGCGTTATGCATATTTCCTTTCCTGATATATAGCAGGACAAGTTGTTTTTGTCGTTGAATAGTAAATTCCACGCAAAATCAATATCTGTAACTTGCTGTTGACTTGTTTTAATTAGATCTCTTAGGTTGCTCAATTTCAGACGCATGGTCCAATAGGGGATTTGCATTAATGCGGTACTTTCGCCATCTTTTATGTTTAAGAAATTTCCAGGTCTTTGTTCTTCAAGCTCTTCAGAAAACAATTTAAGAATACTGCAGTACAGGTTTTTGTGTTTGTTCCTTTCAATTTTAATTGTAAAGGCTTCCCGAATTACATCTAAACAAGAATGAACATCGTCTAGAACGATGGCGTTTGGGATTGTCGAGTTGTTTTCCAGTCCGAATATCGTTTTACCATTGAATAGCATATGTGCATAAGTAATCAGGATTTTAGATCCAGATTCGAATTTACTCGGAATTTTTTGCCCGCTTTCTAGATAGCAAACAGGTATTCCAAATCTCTCTGCTTCGTCACAAACTTGTTTTGCAAGATGTTTTGTGGAAGCCACATAAAGGCATGGTTTAGAGTCGGAGTTCAGCTTGGACTGCAGGACTAAAAGTCCGATAAGAGTTTTGCCAACACCTGTGTGTAATTTTATAATGCTGTCTTTTTCGTTTTGTCTGTCGGTAAACCATCTCTTAAGTATTTCGATTTGAACGTCCCGTAAACCGCTGACACCACTCTTCCTGTCGAGAGATTCATATATCTCAAGCGGATTAATAGGCTTCGTCGCCTCTTTGATATCCATCATTTTTGAAAAGTTGACCATTTCACTCTCCTCCTAGTATACGCTACCTTCTACTCATTCACCTCCCATTATCTCACAGGTGCGCGCATTCAACAACTGCGTACCATCAATTATACCACATTAAAAACGCAAAAGCAACTTTTCGCAAAACGAGTTTTCTTGCCAAATAAAGCAGGACATTTGTGTAGGCTAATCCACTATTTTCGCACTTTCAGTTTCCCTTCAACTTTTGCGTTCGGTTGTGGATAACGAGCGAAATCGCGACGTAAAATTGCACCATTTGAACAACGGTTGCACATGCGCACCAGTCGTAACACCAACTGATGCGTGCGCATTTTACTTACTTATCCTACAACACCTCCCCGTTACTCTCAATAACGCCCTTATACCACCAGAACGAATCTTTCCTTGAACGCGCAAGTGTGCCGTTGCCATAGTCATCTTGATCTACGTATATAAATCCATAGCGCTTACTCATCTCAGATGTTCCAGCGGAGACTAGGTCAATCGGTCCCCACATCGTGTAACCCATGACATCTACGCCATCCTTGACTGCTTCTTTCATCTGTTCGATGTGTCTGCGCATGTAGTCGATACGGTAGTCGTCATGAATTGAACCGTCTGCTTCGACTTTATCATATGCGCCGAGTCCATTTTCCACGATGAACAATGGTAAGTGGTATCTGTCCCAAAAGTCATTTAGTGCAGTGCGTAAGCCCACTGGGTCAACTTGCCAGCCCCAATCACTCGTTTCTAAGTATGGGTTCATAACACCGAATGCAAAGTTGCCAAGCGGAGTTGCACGTTTAGGATCAGCAGTTGCGACAGTAGTCATATAATAACTAAATGATACGAAATCGACTGTGTGTTCTGCTAATATCTCATCATCTCCGACTTGCTTTTCTATGCAAACGCCATTATCAGCAAAGAAACGCTTAATGAAATTAGGATACTTACCTTGCACCTGTACGTCACTAAAGAAATAGTTGAACTCATTTGCTTCCTGTGCTGCCCTAACATCATCAGGGTTACATGTTTCAGGGTAATTGAGCGACCTAGCAAGCATTAAACCTATCTTTGCGTCCGGTATTATCTTACGCAAATACTTAGTCGCAAGTGCTGCTGCAATAAACTGATGATGTAATGCCTGATAAGTTACCTGTTTGACATTTACATCACTTGCAAGTTCCTTAGTCTTAACACCTGCAACAAATGCACTCATCGCAATCATGTTTATCTCATTGAAGTTAAGCCAATACTTTACCTTGTCCTTATAACGAGTAAAGCATGTCTTAACATAACGAGTAAAGAACTCTATTAACCTTCTATCTAGCCAACCATTATACTTTACTACTAAGTTCAACGGTATCTCAAAGTGCGACAAAGTAACAAGTGGCTCTATTCCATACTTTTTGCATTCATCGAACACATTGTCATAATACTTCAAGCCTGCTTCGTTAGGTTCTGTCTCATCACCATTAGGGAATATACGAGACCATGATATAGACAAGCGATAACACTTGAACCCCATCTCAGCGAAGAGTTTAATATCTTCCTTATATCTGTGATACTGATCAATACCTCTACGCTTTGGAAAGTTCGTATGCTTACTCGTACCATTTATAACCGCATCAATTTCCTCAGCAGTAGGTTCTAAATCAAAACCTTCACTTCTCTCATCTTTTGGAACAAATGGCACTACGTCAAAGACGCTCAACCCTTTTCCACCTTCATCATATGCGCCTTCGACTTGATTAGCAGCCGTCGCGCCTCCCCACAGAAAACCTTCTGGAAACCCTGTAGGTACACAATTTACACAATTGTTGTTTGTCATAATAATCCTTTCTAAAAATTAATAATTAATAGTTAATAATTAATAATTGGCTTTGAGTTCGCTTCGCTCACAATTTGATTAACCTGTGTGAGCGAAGCGAACTCCGAATCAATAATTATTAATTGTTAATTCTTAATTATTAATTATACCAACGCTGTAATCAACTCTGTTCCATTACCAGCAGTTATCTCGCGTGTTGCGACGACATCCGTGTATGCAGGTGTGTTAGTAACAATAACTGGCACTTGAGTAGAGTAGCCTTCACTTTCTATGCCTTTTATGTCAAATGTTACTAGTAACTCTCCGCGTTTAACCTTATCGCCTTGCTTTACATGACCAGTAAAGTATTTGCCGTCCAGTTTAACAGTATCAATGCCTATGTGAATCAATAACTCTAAACCTGAATTACTTGTAACTCCTAATGCATGTAGTGTAGGGAATATCATAGTAACTTCTCCGTCAAATGGAGCAACTACTTCGCCCTTAGTAGGTTCTATTCCTACACCTTTACCTAGTAGACCTTCTGCAAATGCCTGATCTTTCAACTCTGCAAGTGGAATAACTTTACCTTCAACTGGCGCAATCACGACTTGATCTTCTGTTACAGGGTGAGCAGTAGTTGAACTTACATCAACTGTAACGACTTCCTTTTCCTTGTAGAAGAAGAAGGTAAGTAAGAACGCGATGACCATAGCAACCGCGATGCCGATTGCAGCCGCAATTACACTATCAATCGCGTGCGCACTATAATCAGTTCCTGCTTCAACATAAGCAGCGTTAATCGCTTCATTAGTGCCAGGGTTAATATACGCTGGGAAACCGAAAACTCCCATTCCAGCCATAGTAAATGCACCAGCACCTTTAACAGTGTCCAATATTCCGCCAACAATCGCAAACACACCGCCACCAATTCCGCCTGCAATACATGAGAAAATGAACGGAATGCGTCTAGGCAATGTAAAACCATAAATCGCAGGTTCAGTAACACCAGCAAATCCTGAAACGATTGCCGCTCCTAAGTCACCTTTCTCTTTCTTGCTTACCTTAAACCAAAGCGCAATCAAAACAGCAGTTTGCGCAAATGAAACAGGGAACGTACCAACAAGCACGGTGTTATCAAAACCAATTTCAGGGTTCATCAAGTTCATCATAGCAGGCAAAATCACAGCCATGTGAACACCGAACATCACGAAAACTTGCCACATAGCACCGACCACGACCGCGAATAATATCGGTTGTACGCCGACTAAGAACGCCATGCCGTCCCCAACCCATTTCATAAGTAATGAGATTATAGGTCCGATTACAATCAGTCCCGCTATGGTAGAAATTAACATAACGCAAAACGGTGTAAAGAAGTTCTTAATAACATCAGGCAACACTTTCCTGAAGAACCTTTCAAGTGGAGCCGCAAATGCAATAACGATAATTATCGGCATAATCGACGACAAATAATTAGTCGCAACGACTGGAATGCCAAAGATTGTAAAATAATAATCTAAGCCTGCAATCCCAAACAATTGCCCCAATGGACCCGCTTCTCCTGCTGCTGCGACCATTGTGTCCGCTTGAACGCTAGGATAACAAAATGCCATACCAATCGCTAAGCCAATAAACTGGTTCACACCGAACTTCTTAGCGGCTGTAAACGCTGCTATAATCGGCAAGAATCTGAATAGTCCGTCGCCGACAGCATTTGCAACAATATATATGCCATCAGCATCTGTATATACTCCTAAGAAAGTGAAAAGTGCATTACAACCTTTTACCATGCCTGATGCACATAATACACCTAAGAACGGCAACATTATGCTTGATAATATATCAATAAACTTATCAAATAAGTTCATCTTGCGTTTTTCTCCGCTCTCAATCGGACCTACTACATCCATGACATCAGCATAGACATCTGGAACATGATTACCGATGACAACCTGATATTGTCCACCGGCTTTCAAAACCGTAACGACACCGTCAGTGTTTTTAAGCACCTCGTCGTTACCCTTAGACTCATCTTTCAAGACGAACCTAAGCCGCGTCACACAGTGGGCTAACCCACTGATATTTTCTTTTCCACCCACATTAGCAACTATGACTTTCGCCAACTCGCTATATTTACCCATATTTCCTCCTTCATCATTCATCAGAAACGCGTTTAGCATATGCTAAACTATTAATCAAGAACTTAACTTAATTAACATTAAGTTAAGTTCTTGATTAATAGTGATACCTAATAAAGGTATATTGTGATTGTGTCAGTTGAGGTGGGATTTGTTTACGTTTTTGCTTATTTTAAACTGCGTTTTTAAGGGATGGGAATGTGGGGGAATTGTTAACGGAATGTTAACGGAATTGTTACGATTTGCCATTATGGCATTACTGTCAAGCCATGGATTGGCGAGAGAATAGTAGTTAAATAATGTGCGACAAAGTGTTAATCATCAATGCTCATTCCGTTTTCCGCCAAAACTTGCTCAAACGACACTGCTATGCTCGGATTTTTTCTGTATTCCTCGCGCATAGCATTTAGTTCTGCAAGTTCCTTGTTGCTTACATAGTCATCATCATAACCGTAACCATAACCTTGCGATTTCAGCATTGTTTCGATTATCTGAAGTCGCTCTTCAAGCGAGTCAATCTTTTCTTTCGTAGTCATAACATAACCTCCTTACTTGTACACCTGTCCTCTAGGCTCAATCTTCATGATCAGAATCTCGTCTTTTGACTCCCTACTAAATTTGATGCGATATTTTCCTTTCCTAAGGCGGTATATATCCACAGTGCCTTTTAGTGGCTTTATATCGCCAACAGGCGGTTTCTCTCTCAAGCCGTTTATCGCTTTAGTTACGCGCTTCTTATCCTGTTCGCTTAATTTCGCAAACTGTTTACGCGCAGTCGGATGGAATTCTAATCTCACACTTAACATTATACTACAATTGTAAACACTATGCAATGCCTTGCAAAAGGAAAGGTTGCGTCTCACAAGCACCCCCACTCTGAATTCCGCACCGCGAAACGAAGTGTAGCGTGATGCGGAATCTTGAAAGGAAAATGCGGATGAGCATTTGACCCTATGAGCGATAGCGAACTCCTTTAATCGCATTGCTACGCAATACTTCGTTTTAAGATTCCGCATCTACGTGCGGAATTCTGAGTTGGAGCATGAGCGAAAGCGAATGCCGTTTCCCGCGAGCGATAGCGAGCGCAATTATTAACTATTAACTAAGCGTAGCGATTAACTATTAACTAACCCCATTACTCATTACTCATTAGCGAAGCGTTCATTACTCACTACTCCTTACTCATTATCCTAAAACACCCCGACGTTCCCAGCACCGCCCGATGCGCCGTTCAGGAAGTTGAACATATCGGTGTTGGCGGATGGAACTAGGACTTTGTGCCCATTCCACTTGACGCCGTCGAACATTTCGCGCGTTTCGGCTACCTTAAAATTCGCGTCGTGCCAATATAAGTCGTCCGTCAAGCCATACGAAGTGCCGAATGCAAGATGATAGAACATGGCGGAATAACTGGTGGATTCGTCACCGAACTTTTCCGGAAAAGCGGGCAGTGTAACCTGTTTTGCGCCAGATGATGCGCCGAACTCCAAGAACATACTTGCAAAAGTCGTTGATTTGCTACCAAAACCCGCAGGAAATGGCGGCAATGCGAGCGAAGTTATTTTCTTGGCATTAACTGCAAATCTGCCGAACATTCTATCCATTGTACTTGCTTCAGTCCCAAAGCCTGCTGGGAAATTGGTGATTTGGATTGCCGTTGCCTTAGCATTTAAGCCCATATCGTAGAACATGTACTCTAAAAAGGCAGCATATGTGCCGAATCCGTCTGGGAATCTAGGTATTATGAGCGAAACTGCACTTGAATCCATGCCGAAACTATCAAACATGCCAGATGCATTCGTTAGACTCGCACCGAAATTCTCAGGAAACTCAGGCAATGTGATCGATACAGCAGAAGAATTGCTTCCGAATAGGTCAAACATGCTTTGCATACTAGTCGCATTTGCACCAAAATCTTCGCCAAATGCAGGCAAAGTTAATGGCGCTGTGAGTTCAGAATCCGCCCCAAAGTACATAAACATTCTGAACATATTGGTTGCGCCTGCGCCAAAATGCTCAGGGAAATCTGGCAGTTTTATCTCTGTTATGCCAGCGTCTAGGGTAAAGTCAGCCGGTTTAGCGCCAAAATTATAGAACATGCTTGACATATAGCGCACGTTTTCCCAGTTGAGCGTCTTATCTGTAAAGTCTACTATGTTCGGCACACTGCGTAATTCAGCGAACAAAAATGACGAATTGGGGTTCGCCAAAACTCCGCCTTTTTGCCCGATTAAGATTTCAGTACCATCACTAGAAACGCATGCCATCGGGTCGTCGCCTGTGACATTATTGGAATTAGTGCCGACATTTACTGGCGTTCCAGAATATGGCAGTTCGCAAGTTGCGGGTTGCACGTCATCAAATGTAATCGATGTTATTTTCGCCCTTTTAGTCCCTGCCAAACCTAGGAAAGTCGAATTTTCTTTAGCACTATTTTCTACTTTCAGCGTGTCAGATGGCGGCGTCGGTGGGTCAGGCTGTTCTGGTGGCGTCGTAGGTGGAGGTGTCGGTGGCGTAGTTGGCGGAGTCGTGGGCGGTGTAGTCGGCACAGTGTAATAATATGAATAACTATACAGATTCGTGCGAGTTTGTGCACGTAACAGCACGTTTTCATACAATTTGCGCATAAACTCTGCCATACTTCCGCGATTCACTGGGTTTTGCGGACTATACATCGTGCCAGCAGCGTTCGAGCCAAGCGTAATCTTGTTTTTCGCGAGCCACAACACAGCATAATAGCGGTTCGGGTTGCTAGTCTTCAACGCAGTTAACTTCTTATCGCTCTTGAACTTCGCAGCCTCCGCCGTCACAGTTGCAGGGTCTACGTGATGTTTTTTGGACGTTACATCAGCATTCAGTGCACCTGGCGAACCTGCCAATTTGAACATAAACTCCGCCATTGCACCGCGATTCACAGGGTTTTTGGGGTTATACTTACCACCTGACAGCACGGTTATGCTCTCCGCGGTCAGCCACTTAATATCGTCCTGCCTGTCTTTAGTTAGGCTTGCAATATCATTTACGGCGCGCATTGCGTAATTCGTACCGACAGAGCCGACTAATTTGTGCAAAAACTGTGCCATTGCGCCACGATTTACTACGTCACTAGGTTTATAAGTGTTACTACCAGCAGGCGATCCGCTAGTAATAGCATACTTATACATCCAGCGAATGGAATCTTGCCTACCCGCGTTCAGGTTCTTTATGTCGCTAAACTTTTTCGCGTAATTCTTGTTTATCTCACTTAGTGAAACATCCAATCTAGTAGTTTTCGTATCGATTTTACTACCATTTACTGCCGAAACAGTGATGCTATACGTGCTAGGGTGTAAGTATTTCACGTCAAAACTCGTTGTGCTTTTATCTTTCGTCGCCGAATATGCAACTTTGCCGTATGCATTCACAACTTTTACATTATATTGACTATGACTTACAGCCGAAACGTTAAAGTCATACTTACCTTGCACGCTAGATTTCCTAATCTCTACCTTCGTAAGCGCAGATTGACCAGCATCTACGGCGTTTATGGCTACTGTCGCCCCACACGCAACCGCCAATATCAGGAAACTAAATAGCAAACCTGCATATCGCAACTTACTGCATATCCCCACCACCTTCAATTTCTTTGGAGTACAGATTCTAACTGCACCACCACAATCACTCGCAATTTTATTTCGCATGATTGTCCCTCCATTTCTTAATTAATACATATTCGTGTGTAGCAAAAAATATACAGTTAATATACAATTACCACCCACAGTTAACAGTGTAGCACATTTTTGAACGGTTTGTCAATAGGCACTGAGCAGGGGATTAGTTAGAAAATGCGTGGGATTTTTCCTACCACTCTTTTATTCTTACAATAACCTCTCTCAAAACACTGCACAACTCCCACTCAGAATTCCGCAGGGGTCGAATGCTCAATCGCATTCTCCTGAGCGGAATCTTAAAACTAGTGTGAGCGCAAGCGAACACCCTTCAATGCATTCGCTTTTCGCTCATACTTTAATTAAGATTCCGCATCACGCTACACTTCGTTTCGCGGTGCGGAATTCAGAAATGAAGTACTGCATGGCATTAAGAGTACTGCTTCGCTACGTACGAATCGGAGTTCGCCTAACGGCTCACACTCTAACCCCGCAACTTTTCAAAACAACTTCGCTTACGCTCGTTCTTTTGAAAAGTTGCGCTTAGGCTTGGCTGTATCTCGCCAAGCCACTCTACTGCAATGTAACTCTTAAACAAAAAGTTACTTCACAGCAGAGGCTTGGATTTTTCATACTGAAAAATCCAAGCAATGCGCAAGTATTGTTGCGCCGTAGGCGAAACCATACGCCAGCGCAATCAGAGCATTCGCAACGCGAATTCCGAATCTTAAGCGAAGCGCGTAAGCGCGAGCAAATTATTAATTATTAATTATTAACTATTAACTAACCTCATTACTCCTTACTCATTACTCATTACTCCTTACTCATTACTCATTACTCTTGCACCGCCCATCATACCCCAAAGTCCTTCCTGCAAAACACCATTATCGCGCCTGCAAATAACGCAATCGCGCCTGCAAACAAAACAGCAACACAAATTAGCGCACCCGCATCCCAAGCGATTATGTTTTCAGGCTGAAACAGCGTAAAGAACGTCGCGTATTTTATGTTTTCCACACTTTCGCCTGAACTTGCAAGCATTTTTAAGATAAACATGAG
>JAISFQ010000062.1 GCA_031263495.1 Candidatus Nutricula glyptotermitis | reverse complement strand
AGCACGCTTGCGCAAATATAACACTAGCCAAAGGCTAGTGTTATATTTATTGCGCTATAAAAGTGTGAAGGCGTAGCCTGAACTCCGATTCAAACGCACTGCGTGAAACGCAGTGCTATCAAAGCATGAGCCGTTAGGCGAATTCCGAATCTCATTACTCATTATGAGGTCAAATGCTCAACCGCATTTTCCTTATCATTACTCATTATTCATTATGATAGCATTACTACGTTTTCACATCAAACTCTACGGACACATCTGTGCGCGGAAACTTATATTTAATTGCGGATTTAATATGCTCAACTGCAGATGGGAGTGCATAAAAGTTGTCGAAAGGTGCACTTACTAGTATGCATAAGTTGTCAGTTTCTAATTCGTATCCGAGTTCTGTCGTTTCTGTGATTGGATACGAATCGATTAGAGTTATATTGGCATTTTGGCGGATAAGTTCAAGAATGTACTCCATGACCTGCTTCTTTGTTATGATTTTGGCAAAACGCGTGTATGGTGGGAGTCCAATTATGTCTCTGTCTTCAATTTCTCTGAGTGCGAAATCTGTAAAGTTCCAATACATGAATGCATTTAGAGCACTTGACTCTGCGTTGCCAACCACGATCATCTCCCCGCCGTTTTTTTGCGCTTTAGTGCAAAGACAAGCAGAAACTAGTTTTTGAAGCACCTCAAATGATGAGTTTATATGAGTTGCACTTGCCAAATATTGTGCGTCCAAAAGCACAGTCAATCCATAACCGCCCTCAATAAATGGGAGTTGATTGCTATCTGTAACGACGATTTTGCCAACTCCCTCTTTGATATGAGCCATATATTTTTCCTGCTCATGCACTATAATAGTTGCTGCAGGATGTGAGTTTTCCAGCTCAAACGCTGTTCTTTCAACGTCTTTTCTGTAATCTAACTCAAAATGCCCACCAGGAACAATCACGAGCACAGGCGAATTTTTGACAGCATTGCTAATTTTCGACTGCACACTTGCTGGAATGCGCATATGTTCAAAGGGGGCCAGGTCATCAATAGTTTCCATATTGTGCGCTGTGCAAAGCGGTAATGCACGATTAATCTGCGTTACATTTTGCGAAAAAGTTTTCATACCGCGAGTTTTCGTAAGATACGCCCAAAATGCGGAAGGCGAGTAGCCAAATAGGGAAAATGTCACATCATCAGAAACTTTTGCATGTTCTATAGCACTAATCAATAAAGTATCTCGTGCGTTGATATGCGGATAGCGACCATCTCTATACTCAAAAGCGTCATCTGCATAAATCCCAAAAAAGCACGGATCTTTAACTTGCCACAATGCAATCCCACGAGTTCCAATCACTATTTTAACCTTTCCAGATTGCAGAGCAAAATACTGAAGTCTGCGTTCCTTACTGTTTTTCGTACTAGAATTCACAAAATCGCCACCACTTTCTGCACTCCACTTACGTAATCCCTGCTCAATCAATGCATTTTCGATCATCGTAACCGTTTTTTCATTTGGAAACAACATTAATGCGCCACGATTTTTCTGATGCAGATTCTTTAATAACCTCGCAATTTCCATATGTCCTTCCAAAATATCCAAACTCTCCCCTGTTATACCTGGTGTCAACTGATAAGATTGGAGTTTAAGAGCACTTCTGGTCGCTGTATTAGTATCTTGACGTAAATCATTAACATTTGAAGCAACACTTTCACTTCCACTCCTGAAAGTAGCAGCAATGCCTTGCGGTAGAGCATATTTAATCGCTTTACCAATAGGAGTTGCATAATATCTAGCGACGTTTTGAATGACTTTTAGAGCAACCGAAGTAAGCAATGGTTCATCATGCAAAATCGACGATACAAACTTCAATTTCTGGTCAACAACAGAACAGTCAGTCGTAAGTTCAATCACAATACCATCAGTCACTGCACGCTTAAATGGCACTTTAACCAGTTGCCCAAGTTTAATGCCTTCCTGCAAGTGTTCTGGCACTGCGTATTCAAGTGCCGTGTCAAAAATAGTGTTGGATTTTATTAAAACAATTTTTGCAAAACGCCGATTTATGTTGCCCATACGTACCACACTTGCAGTTTAACATACAGTAAACTACTGATGCTACTCGTACATATCAGCAACTAGCGGTTCTGTCTCACCCAACAAGTTATTTGCGATATCGATGTCACTGAGTTGCAGGCTTTCACCTAAATCGCCTAAACCATCAAAAACGCCAGCACTAATCGATTCTTCAAACTGTGCACTGAGTCGCTTTTCCTCTTCTTTTTGGATTTGACGAGCCTCAATGCCGTCAGTCAACGCGAGCATATCTGCATTAATCTCGCGCATCGCTACCGAAATCGGCTTTTCCGTCTGTTTCGACTCGACAAGTGGTCCAACGCTTTCAATAAAACCACTGTTGAGTTGCTTATAATACGAGTTAATCTCACGCGCACGCTTCGCTGAATACACCGCGAGCGCATACTTAGAGCCAGTGTGCTTGAGCAATTCGTCAATCGGTGGCTCTGTAATGTTGATCTCTTGCTTTACCTGATCTGCCATTTACCTCCTTACAAAACTTCTATTAAAAGTATACACGAGTTTTAAAGTAAATGCAAATTATAATTTAATTACTCCACGTTTTACTTTTATTGAAACAATTCGTCTAAGCGACTCATCAATGCGAGCCTCTGAAATTTCACCAGATTGCACTGCAGCAAGAAAAGCATCGTGCGTGTCATAAAAATATTTGGGCATAAGCAAGATGTCGATTCCAGCGTTTATGCAGTTGGTAACGATTTGTTGCGGTGTATAATAATCGCTAATCGCCTCCATATCTAGCGCATCGGTGATAATTATGCCTTGAAAATTCAATTCGTTACGCAATAAATCGGTCACAATTTCGCGTGACATAGTCGCAGGAAGACCATCATCTGTAACATTCGGAAGGTCGATGTGAGCAGTCAAAACCGCATCAACACCTGCGTCAATCCCCGCTTTAAAAGGCAATAATTCGACTTTACGTAATCGCTCCAAATTCGCATTTACTTTTACTTTACCAGTATGAGAATCTTGAGTTGTATCGCCATGACCAGGGAAATGCTTCAAAACCGCAGAAATTTTACTCTGCAATCCATTAACTTCAGCAACGACCATTTTTGCAACCAGATTCGCATCAGATGCAAATGCTCTAGGTCCAATAACAGGGTTTTCGGGGTTAGTGTTTACGTCGGCAACAGGTGCAAAATCAAGATTGAAACCAAGTGGTGACAATTCGTTTGCAAAAGTTTCACCGACGTTTAGCGCATTGTGACTGTCACCAGTTGCGCCAATCTCCTGCATATTTGGGAAAACTGTAACGCCCATATTGCCATGTTTCGCCAATCGACTTACACTTCCGCCTTCTTCGTCAACACTTATAAAAAGCGGAATATCGCTGTTAGACTGCAAGTTTTTGTTATAGTTGACAAGCGAATCGCGGTCAGTCAAATTGCCAGAAAAGTATATTATTCCGCCGACTTTATACTTTGAAAGATTCTGAATCTGCGCATCTGAAATCGCAGTCGGAAATTCATACTCAGTTCTTTTTCCAGTTTCTAATGCTTCAAGGTCAATGATAAACATTTGCCCAATCTTTTGTTCAAGTGTCATTTTGGCTATATAAGCATCGATTCGTTGTTCTAATGTCGGTTCAGGAGGTGACGTAGGCGTTAAAGTCGGCAAAGGTGTGCTTTCGCCACCAGCGTCATCTGCATCTTGAGTAAACATTCCAAAATACAGAACGCACACTAATGCTACAGTAATCGCCAACAATGTGAACACGATAAACCTATGCCTAGCATATTTAACATTTGAGTTATATTTCACATATATTATTATATCACACTTCACCCTACTTGACATCTAGCAAGCGAATGCGATTTAATTGCATTGCTACGCAATACTTTTAATTAAGATTCCGCATCTACGTGCGGAATTCAGAGGCGAAGTAGCCGGAATTCTGGGGTGGAGTGTGTGCGGTCAGGCAAATGCGCTACCTAGATGACAAGTGTGAATGTAACCGTGTACTGGTTCACACACATCGTTGACACCCACACCCCTAATAATATATGATGTAAATTGTTGAATTTCACATATGAAAGGAGAACCTATGAAAGGTAAAGTAGGGTGCCAAACGAGTGTACAATATATTGTACCACTTTCTAAGGGCATAAGGAAC
>JAISFQ010000127.1 GCA_031263495.1 Candidatus Nutricula glyptotermitis | reverse complement strand
TCCCGTGTCGCGCACGCCAGTGCGCTACCTAGATGACAAAAATGGAGTTCGCCTAACGGCTCATACTCTGATTGCTCGCTTTCGCTCGCATTAAACGGAATTCATTTCATTCATGCTTTTATTGCGCTGGCGTATGGTTTCGCCTACGGCGCAACAATACTTGCGCATTGCTTGGATTTTTCAGTATGAAAAATCCAAGCCTCTGCTGTGAAGTTACTTTTGGACTGGGAGTAACTCTGCTTAAGAGTGGCTTGGCTTGGCGTAGCCAAGCCAAGCCTTAGCGCAACATACACAACAACAAGCGCAGCGAAGTTGTTTTGTGTGTTGCGGGGTAAAAGCGTGAGCACGCGTAGCGTGTGAACTCCGATTAGTACGTAGCGAGGAGTACTCTTAATGCCACGCAGTACTTCATTTCTGAATTCCGCACCGCGAAACGAAGTGTAGCGTGATGCGGAATCTTAAGAATCGTATGAGCCGTCAGGCGAATGCCTTTAATAGTGTTCGCATGCGCTCACACTAGTTTTAAGATTCCAGAGGGTCGGACGCTCCTCGCGTCCTCCTACACAGAATTCAGAGTGGGAGTTGTGCGGAATTCTGAGTACCCCCTTGTCATCCCGCAAGCGAAGCGATGCGGGATCTGTGATTAGCGAGAAAGTACTTTCACTTCTTGAAGCCAGATCCCGTGTCACGCATGCCAGTGCACTACCCATGTGACAAAAGTGCAAAAGTTATTCACAGGCGCATCCTAATCCACTTCAAAACGGTGTAAACTTTAGTATGAAAGGAAAACATGAAGCAGATATTAACAATCGACATGGATAACGTCAATCTTGACGAGCTGAAAAGTGACGAGGTACGCTCACCTTTAATTGTAGAGCCATCTAAGTATTCTCGTGCGCGTGTGCGACAGTTGCACGACCCAAAAACACTGTTTAAGCAGGCTATATATGCACTTCAAAATAAGCGTGATGCATTTTCTATATATCACTTTTTGAACCCAGTGCTTGCTGTGAGCGTGACAAAACGGGCGCAACGCAATATGTTTCCAGAAACAGCAGCGTTAGTCGCAGTCGAGGAACACAAAATATACGATGACAAGGTGCAAGTGATAGGAACATTAAAAGACGAGAACAAGCAAGTTACTATATTTTCACTGTTCAATAAGATTAATGGTGCATGGATTATGGAAGATTTGCGCATTAGTTAACGGTTGTGAGCCCAGATTGGTGGTGCTAACACGCATTGTTTTCGTAAGTTGCGCACAGGTGATAAATAGTGTATACTTTTTAACGTAAAACATGCGCCTCTAGCTCAATGGTAGAGCTACAGCCTTTTAAGCTGCAGGTTCCGGGTTCGAGCCCCGGGGGGCGTACGTTTGCGGGTCGTGGTGGCTCGCAGAAAAGGAGAAATTATGACACTAGAATTCATAGTACCAGGGCTGGGAGAAGAGCAGTCCGAGAAGGTAGTCGGCATTTTGCAGACCGAGTTAGAGGAACTGAACGATTTAGCCTTGCTCTTGAAGCATGCGCACTGGAATGTCAAGGGCAAAAACTTCATCGCAGTGCACGAAATGCTTGATCCACAGATTGACATTGTGCGTGATGCAGTCGATACAGTTGCTGAGAGAATCGCAACACTTGGTGGCTCGCCGAATGGAACTGCTGACGCTGTCGTAGCGAACAAAAACCACGTAATGTACCCAATCTTGAAGCGCGAATGTGCACTTGAACACCTAAAAGCCGTCGATTCACTTTACGTAACAGCGATTACAGCACTTCGCAAGCGCATCAACGAACTCGACGAATTGGATGTCATCAGTTCGAACATTTTGCAGGACGTAACGCAACACCTTGAACTGTTTCAGTGGTTTATGCGTTCGCACTTGGTGTAATTAACCTGTAACTGCTAGATTTTATGGGTTTAATCAATCGCCTGCGTTACATTTTCAGAACTGGCGATGGTCCAGTTGTAACGATTTCGATAATTGCGCTGACTGTGGTTATATGGTTGGCGCAAATTATCACCGCAAATGCCGTCACAATAGCACTCGTTTTCCAGCCTTACTACGCAATTTTTGAACCGTGGCGATATCTGACTTCCGCATTTTTGCACTCCACAAGCCCACTTTTTGGCGATATACCGATTCCCACGCCACTGCACATCGGCATGAACATGTATGTGCTTTACGTAATCGGTCCGGTGCTCGAATATCACATGGGCAGATTGAAGTTTATCGCACTTTACCTGCTCTCGGCGCTCGGCGGCAATATCGCTGTCAGTTTATATGCGTGCTTTATTGATTCTGCGCTTTGGGGCGTTCCGTCGCTCGGCGCATCAGGAGCGATTTTTGGCTTGTTTACTGCGATGATTATGCTACAAAAGCGTCTCGGTTTGGACTTAAAAGGCATCATGATGACACTGCTTATCAACGTCGCGATACCGTTCATTCTGCCTGGAATTGCATGGCAAGCGCACATCGGTGGTGGTATTATTGGGCTTGTTTTGGGCTATGCTTATTATTTCCTACCGAATCGTTTCATGGACGTCGACCGCAAGAAAGTGCACGTCATAAGCATTGTCGCAGTGTTTGTACTGCTTATTGCACTGGCACTTATTCCGCCATTTGTAAACCCGTATGGTGTGTTGTGATGCCTGCTTTAATAGAACAATCTTTAATCTTGCTAAGGAAATATCGCATGATGGTAATGTATCTCATTTTTGGCTTTTTTACAGCAGTTATCAGCGTTTTTACCTTTTGGGTCGCACTGCAATTCGGCATAAACGTATTCGTCGCCAACATTATATCGTGGGTAATCGCCGTACTTTTTGCATTCGTCACGAATAAACTTTACGTTTTCGAGAGCAAAAGCAAGGAAAATTGGCATGTTGAGATGGGAAAGTTCTTTGGCGCGCGACTTGTAACACTCGGCATAGAAATGGGCTTACTTTACATCGGTGTCGACCTTTTGCACGCAGACGATATGCTTTCCAAAATCGTCGCTACATTCGTCGCAATATTGGCAAACTACGTGTTCAGCAAGTATTTTGTGTTCAAACGGAAGTAAACTACGCAAGTACTTGACAAACTACGCAAGTACTTGACAAACTATGTAAGGGGTTACATATTTTCACGCACGCTTGTCAGTAGGCAAAACATGAATTACTGAGAGCGTCAGGAAGGAGTGCATTAGAGTGCCGAACATGGTTGGGTGCAGGACAGTTGGCGTTTTTGGTAGGACTATTCGAACTTTCAGTTGTTTTATGCGCGCAATCCAAATGTAGACTAGCATGATGGGAACTGCGGTAAATATTGCACCGAAAATGATGGACTGCTGAGTGCCGATGTTGTCCGCGACGTAACCCATAAGTGGCGAACCGATTGGCGTAGTGCCTGCAAAAACGCCTAAATACAGGCTCATGATTCTGCCACGCACATGTTCTGGGGACGTAATTTGCAAGAAACTGTTGGTCGCTGCGATTCCGAGTTGCGATATGAAACCGATTAGCGGTAGCATTATTATGTATGGAACAGGTGTTGGCAGTAGTGCGAAAAAACCTGAGATGAATAGGAGTGCGGCGAATGCGATTGATGCGAAAAGTATGATACGCATGTTTGCAGTTTGCCGTCTTGCGAGTTCAAGTGCGCCAAATACTGCGCCTAAACCGAGCAATGAGGTCAAAATGCCATAACCGCTTGAGCCTAAATTGTAGACAGTGGTCGTGATTTTTGACAAGTAGACAGTAAAGTTGAAACCGAAAATGCCTACAAATGCAAGACATACACATGCGCCTACCATATCTGGACGCGTTTTTAGGTAATCATACGTTTCTTTGACAGCGCCACGCACTTTCTTACTTTTCGCGATTGGATACAACTTATGCTTTTTGATGAAAAACAGTGACACGAGCACGAACAGGAAACTTACAGCATTTAGCGCGAACGAAAATGCAGTGCCGAACATTGCAATCGTAATTCCTGCAAAAGTTGGACCGATTAAGCGTCCCAAACTGAACGATGTCGAGTTCAATGACACCGCATTTACGACGTATTCGCCCGAAACGAGTTGCGAAACGAACACTTGGCGTGCAGTTGAATCGATTGATGCGACGATTCCTAGTAGTAGTGCAAAAATGTAAACGTAATTTAATGTGACGTGGTTTGTGTATATTAAAACATACATTCCAGCAGCCAAAATGCCTTGTGCGCTTTGTGTGAAAAACAGTACATGGCGCAAGTTCAAGCGGTCGGATATTATGCCCGAGATTGGCATCATAACTAATTGTGGCGCAAATTGTAACGCCATGACGATTCCGACTTGCGTTGCAGAGTTATCAGTCAGAACGTCGATTACGAGCCAATCCTGCGCGGTTCGTTGCAAATTCGTTCCGATATTCGAGATAAGCGCACCGAAAAACCATATGCGATAGTTATATATTGCCAGTGCCTTAAATGTATTCCGCAAAAACTCCACGTATAATAGTATACACCTTAATTTAATGAGTAATGAGTAATTAGTAATGAGTAAGGAGTAATGAGTAATGAGTAATGAGTAAGGAATAATGAGTAATGAGTAAGGAATAATGAGTAATGAGTAAGGAATAATGAGTAATGAATAATTGGGAATCGGAATTCGCTTGCGCTCATACTCCACCTCAGAATTCCGCACGTAGATGCGGAATCTTAAAATAATCCGTGAGCGCATGCGAACACCAATAAATGCATTCGCAATGCGAATACTAGTTTTAAGATTCCGCATCACGCTACACTTCGTTTCGCGGTGCTAAATTCTGAGTAGAAGTACTGCGCGGCATTAAGAGCACTCCTCGCTACGCATGAATCGGAGTTCGCTTGCGCTCACACTTTTATTCGCGCAACTTTCAAAACAACTTCGCTACTCGCTCGTTCTTTTGAAAGTTGCGCTAAGGCTTGGCTTGGCGTAGCCAAGCCAAGCCACTCTGCTGCAGAGTAACTCTTAAA
>JAISFQ010000120.1 GCA_031263495.1 Candidatus Nutricula glyptotermitis | reverse complement strand
GCGCCCGCCTAGCAGGCGTACAGTTCTCGTAAGATTTTTTCTTGACGTGAGTTTTGTGAGAGTTGCGAACTTAATGTGAGCGCAAAATAGTATGAGCCGATAGGCGAATTCCTTTAAGTGCAGGGTTTTAGGGGCAGAGCCCCTAGGAGAAGGGGTGCAGAAAAGACGAATTGAAAATTCGGCTTTCGAAGAGTGGGAGGAAAATGTGAACGGAGGAAAATGCGATTGAGCATTTGACCCAGCGAATGAGCGTTTGACCTCATTTGACCCTGCCTTCCCCCCAACCATTACTCATTTTAATTATTAACTATTAACTATTAACTTTTTTTCAGGGTTAACCCTGATTGCATTTGGTACCGACGAGTGGTAATATTATTAACAGAGGGAAAATGTTTAGACTATACAAGAAGTATTTCAAAGGGCATTATGCAGAGATATTTATAGTTTTCGTTGCTCAATGTGCACAAACGGCGTTCAACCTTATGCTTCCGAATTACAACGCGAGCATAATTAATGACGGCATATTGAAAGGCGACACCGACTATATATGGGCTGAGGGTGGCTGGATGCTACTGCTCAGCGGATTGCAGGTCGCGACCAACATCGCAGTAGTGTATTTTGGCACGAAACTTGCGATTCGGCTCGGCAAAATGCTCCGCCACGACATGTTCGAGCACATTATGGACTTGTCGATGCGCGAAATTAGCGTTTTAGGTCCGTCCAGCCTGACCACGCGCTTAACGAACGATGTGTTACAGGTGCAAAATGTGACCTATTTTCTGTTCATAATGATGATTTCAGCACCACTTTCGCTGATTGGTGGCGTATTTATGGCTATGCGCGAGAATATCGAACTGTCATCGACGCTGTTGATCGCGGTTCCGTTATTGATTATCGTCGCTGTGATATTTGTGAAGCAGGTGGATCCGCTGTTCAGAATCATGCAGAAGCGCATTGACAAAATTAACGAAGTCGTGCGCGAGCAGATTGCAGGCACGCGCGTGATTAGGGCGTTTGTGCGCGAGGACAGTGAAAAAGAACGCTTTGACAAGGCGAACACTGATATTTACGATGTTTCGATTAAGGTCGGACGGCGCATGTCGCTGATCTTTCCGCTCGTATTCGTGCTGATAAATTGTACGACGCTGTTCATAATGTATTTTGGTGCAGGATTAATCGACACTGGCAACATGCAAATCGGCTCACTGACTGCGTTTTTGGTGTACATTATGTACATATTTATGAGCCTGATGATGTCGTCGATGATGTTTATTATGCTACCGCGTGCGATGACTTCGGCGAAACGTGCATGGGAAGTTTTGGACACCAAACAATCGGTTTTGGAGGCTGAAAATGCAGTTGCTGTGAAAAATCCGAAAGGCGTAATTGAGTTTAAGGACGTTACTTTCAAATACCCGAACGCTGAAAATCCAGTGCTTAAGAACTTGAATTTTACGCTTACACCAGGGGAAACCACTGCGATTATCGGTTCGACAGGTTCGGGCAAATCGACTGTCGCACGCCTGATTCCGCGGCTTTTTGACGTTACAGAAGGCAAGATTGAGTTCGACGGCGTAGATATTCGCGACTTAAAAATCGCCGACTTGAACGACGTAATGGGAATCGTTCCGCAGAAAGCGTTTTTGTTCAGTGGCACTGTCCGCAGTAATATGTTGATGTCAAAAGCGGACGCTACTGATGATGAGATTTGGGAAGCGTTGGAAATCGCGCAGGCTGCCGATTTTGTGCGCGAATCGGATGGCGGGTTGGACGCATTCGTCGCAAGTGGTGGTGCAAACTTCTCAGGCGGACAGAAACAACGCTTGGCAATTGCGCGCGCAGTCCTTCGTAGACCCAAGTATTTCCAGTTCGACGATTCATTCTCCGCGCTCGATTATGTTACGGACAAAAAACTTCGTAACGCATTACAGCCACTAACGAAAGACGCGTCAGTGTTAATCGTCGCGCAACGCGTTTCGTCAATTCGCGACGCAAAGCAGATAATCGTGCTGGACGATGGCGTGATACGGGGAATCGGAACGCACTCTGAGTTGCTTAAAGATTGCGACACATACCGCGAGATTGTAGATTCGCAAATGACATTAGAAGAGGCAGGTGCAGAAAATGAGTGATACAGATATGAAAAACACGAACAACGCAGAAACCGTGACTGAGCGACCGAAACGTGGGCATGGACCCACGCCAGGTCCTCGCAGTGTTGAAAAGCCGAAGGACATGAAAGGTTCGCTAAAACGCCTAGTCAAATACCTGACTGTCTATAAGTTTCGCATGTTTATAATCACTGCGTTGTCGGTAATTGCGACTATTTTTAGCATTGTCGCGCCGAAACTTTTGGGCAATGTGACGAATGTGATTTTGGATGGCATAGTTTCGCAACAGATGACGAGTGAGATTCTGAAAGCGAAACCGCCTAAGGTAACTGACGCGGATTGGCTCGCAAACTTTGATAAAGATTCGATACTTGAACTGCTGAATCAGAATGGCATGGGCTCGATGACGGACATGGTAAAGGGCTTAAATATCAACCTTGGGCATGGCGTAGATTTTACATTACTACTGCAAATGCTCGGGATTGTTTTGGGCGTTTATCTGCTGTCGTTCTTTTTGCGATGGATCATGGGCTGGACTTTGACGCGCGTCGTCGGGCTTGCGTCGTATAAAATTCGCAGTGAGATTGAGAACAAACTTTACAAACTGCCGCTTTCGTACTTCGACTCGAATTCGCGCGGTGACATCATGTCTAGGACGACTAACGACTTGGACAACGTTTCGAACGCGTTGCAACAAACGACGCAGGAGATGATTATGTCGGTCTTACAAATTATCGGCGTTACTGTGATGATGTTTACGATTTCGCCACTACTTGCCGCGATTGCACTGCTCGTGATTCCGCTTTCTGCAATCGTCGCTGGGCTGGTCATAAAGTCTACGCAACCGCAGTTCACGAAGCAATGGCGCATAACTGGCGAATTGGATGGGCACATCGAGGAAGCATTTACTGGGCACACTGTGATTTCGCTGTTCAAGCAGGAAAAACCGCAAGTTGATACGTTCAATAAGTTTAACGACGATTTGTCCGAAGCAACTTTTAAGGCGCAGTTTTTGTCAGGACTAATACAGCCATTTGCAGGCTTTATATCAAACTTATCGTACATTTTGGTCGCAGTCGTCGGCGCACTCAGAGTTTCTAGTGGACAGTTATCACTTGGCGATGTGCAGGCGTTCGTGCAATATTCTAGGCAACTTTCACAGCCAGTTTCGCAGGTCGCGTCGATGGTCAACACACTGCAATCGTGCTTAGCGTCGGCTGAGCGGTTGTTCCAAATCTTGGACGAACCTGAGGAAACGCCTGACGCCCAAGACGCAGAAACGCTGGAAAACGTGCGTGGAGACGTAAAGTTCGACAACGTAAACTTCAGTTATTCTGCCGACACTGAACTCATCCAAAACTTCAATTTGGTCGCACAAGCAGGCAAAACAGTCGCAATCGTCGGTCCTACGGGCGCAGGCAAAACCACGCTCGTTAACTTGATTATGCGTTTTTATGACGTCGACAGTGGCAAAATCGAAGTTGATGGGCACGATATACAGCGTGTGAGCAGGAATAGTTTGCGTACGGAAATCGGCATGGTACTGCAAGATGTGTGGTTATTCTCAGGCACGATCGAGGAAAATCTGCGCTACGGCTTACCGCATGGCGTCGAAATATCGGACGACGAACTGATGAAAGTCACGAAGGCAACAAACGTCGATTCCGCGATTCGCAAACTGCCAAACGGTTACCAAACACTGATTACGAACGAGAACGATTCCCTGTCAGAAGGCGAAAAACAGTTGCTCACAATCGCGCGCGCATCCTTAGCAAATCCGCGCATTCTCATTTTGGACGAAGCAACTTCAAGCGTCGACACTAGAACCGAAGTTTTGGTGCAAAAGGCGATGAAGGAGCTTTCCAAAAACCGCACGTCATTCGTAATCGCGCACCGCTTATCCACCATCCGTTCCGCCGACACAATCCTACTCCTGCAACACGGCAAAATCACTGAGCAAGGTTCGCACGACGAACTCATCAAGCAAGGCGGCGAGTATGCCAAGTTGTATAATGCCCAGTTCAGCGGGGTGGACGAGTAGGAGTGCGCCTTCACCTCTGAATTCCGCACCGCGAGCGAAGCGAGCGTGATGCGGAATCTTAAAAATGGTGTGAGCCGTTAGGCGAACTCCTTTAATTGCATTGCTGCGCAATAGGGTCGAATGAGGTCAAATGGGGTCAAATGCTCAATCGCATTTTCCTTCGCTGGGTCAAATGCTCAATCGCTGGGTCAAATGCTCAATCGCATTTTCCTCCTCCGTTCGCATTCTCCTTTCAAGATTCCGCATCTACGTGCGGAATTCTGAGGTGGAGTATGAGCGAAAAGCGAATGTCGCTGTGTGGTGAAGCCAGATCCCGTGTCGCGCTCACTTCGTTCACGCTACGGGATGACAAGGGGTGGAGTATGAGCGAGAAGTACTTTGTCATCCCGTAGAAGTATAACATACCGGCGGTCGGTATGTTATTATATTACTTCACCACTTCGTGCACAGCCTTGACGACGTTCTCAACTGTAAACCCGAACTTTTCTAGCACTGTTTCAGCAGGTGCGGAGGCACCGTAGTGCTCAATTCCGATGTGTGCGCCGTGGTCGCCGATGTATTTGTGCCATGGCATTTTTATGCCTGCTTCAATTGACACGCGATTACGAATGCCAGCAGGCAAAACTTGTTTCTTGTATGCTTCGTCTTGCGCTTCAAACCACTCAAAGGATGGCATAGATACGATTTGTACATTCAGTCCGTCTTTTTCCAGTGCGTCAATTGCGGAAATTGCAAGGTGCACTTCTGAACCAGTCGCAATTAAAATTACATCAGGAGCAGTGGATTTGTCCGTTCTGTATAGCACATATCCGCCTTTTGCAGCGTTTTTTGCACTATTAAACTTGGAGTTTTGGTCGATTACTGGCAAGTTTTGGCGCGACAAGATGAGTCCTGCAGGGTTATCAGTGTTACGTAAAATCTGCAAGAAACATTCGGCAGTTTCATGCGCGTCAGCAGGGCGAACTACGTCCAAGTTAGGAATCGCGCGCATTGCCGCAAGGTGCTCAATCGGCTGATGAGTCGGTCCGTCCTCGCCAACTGCGATGCTGTCGTGCGTCCAAACGTAAACAGACGGTATGCCCATGAGTGCGGCAAGGCGAACAGCAGGGCGCATGTAGTCCGAAAATGGGAAAAATGTGCCGCCAAATGCACGAGTGTCGGATCCCAAAACTATTCCGTTTAGCATTGCAGCCATCGCGTGCTCGCGGATTCCAAAGTGCAAAACTCTGCCGTCATCTGCGCATTCCCAACTCTCAGTTGATATATCTTTTGGTCCAAATGACGCCGAGTTCTTGATAGTCGTGTTATTTGAGCCTGCTAAATCAGCAGATCCGCCCCAAAGTTCCGGCAAATGTGGTGCGAGTGCATTTATAACTTCGCCGAACGATGTGCGCGTTGCTTGCGTTGCGGTTTGGTCAAATGTAGGTAACTTATCGTGGATGTCAGCAGGTAATTCGCGCTGTTTTATGCGTTCGTATAGTTTTGCCTCGCTTGGATGTTGCGATTTCCAAGCATCAAACTTCTTTTGCCATTCGTTTTCCAAATCTGCACCGCGTTCCAACGCGCGACGTGAATGGTTGAGTGCCGCTTCATCGACGTAAAAGTGCTTGTCAGGGTCGATTCCTAAGATTGATTTTAGTTCGCGGATGTTGTCCTCGCCAAGCGCAGAGCCGTGAGCAGCACCTGTGTTCGTTTTGTTTGGCGTGGGATATGCGATGAGTGTGCGAAGTGCGATGATTGACGGTTTGTCTGTGACGGCAAGTGCTTCGTCATATGCAGCAGAAAGTGCGTCTAAATCTTCGTTATATTTCGCGCCGTTTAACCAGTTCACGCGCTGAGTGTGCCAACCTTGCGCTTCATAACGCGCCAAAACGTCCTCGTTGAATGCAATTTTTGTATCGCCTTCGATTGAGATGTGGTTGTCGTCCCATAAAACGATTAAGTTTCCGAGCCCGAGCGTCCCTGCGAGCGACGCGGCTTCCATCGAAATGCCTTCCTGTAAGTCGCCGTCACCTGCAAAAACGTATACATTGTGATGAAATGGCGAATTCGCACCAGTGCCTTTGTCGAGCAACTCAGTCTCATATTTTGCACCGGCTGCGAAACCTACGGCGGTCGCAATTCCCTGCCCAAGCGGTCCAGTCGTCATCTCAACACCGCGCGTATGCTTGTATTCAGGATGCCCAGGAGTGAGCGAGCCCCATTGCCTTAACTCCTGCAAATCGCCAACTTCTAAGCCTGCGCCAGTCAAAAATAGTTGCAGATATAGTGTCAGCGACGAATGCCCCATCGACAATATAAACCTATCTCTGCCTGCCCAATCAGTATTGCTCGGGTTATGTCGCAAGTACTTTTGGTACACCAAATATGCAGCAGGAGCAAGCGAAACCGCAGTCCCTGGGTGTCCATTCCCAGCCTTTTGCACTGCGTCCGCTGCCAATGCCTTCGCCATATTTATCGCGCGATAATCTAAATCGCCAAATTCTTTGTTTGCCATAATTTACCTTTCGTTAGTTTAAATTATAGCACGTATATGTGCGGATTGCGAATGCTACCTTTATTTAGGTAACCATTTCAATTTGTGTGTATTTTATGAATCGCTTTATAGTTCTCGCAATAACCTCTCTCTGAATTCCGCACCGCGAAACGAAGTGTAGCGTGATGCGGAATCTTAATTAAAAGTATGAGCGTAAGCGAACTCAATTAATCGCATTGCTACGCAATAGGGTCGAATGAGGTCAAATGCTCATTCGCTGGGTCAAATGCTCAATCGCATTTTCCTTCACCTGGGGTCAAACGCTCAATCGCGTTTTCCTACACAGAATTCAGAGTGGGAGTTGTGCGGGGTTCTGAGGTGGAATATGAGCGAAGCGAATGCCGAATCTTAAGCGAAGCGCGTAAGCGCGAGCAAATTATTAACTATTAACTATTAACTATTCATTACTCATTACTCATTACTCATTACTCATTACTCCTTACTCATTAAATGTTACAACTCCCTGACCAGCGAAAACTCTCAAAACTGTAACAATTAACCCCAAAATCCAAAAATCGCTTGACGAGTTACGGAGCAAAAAAAGAGGATATTTTGACTTAAAATAGGTATCTTTTAACTGTTGAATGTAAGTGTTTACAAAGTGAGTTTATAAAAGTATTATAAACTCATGGAAAATAAATGTAAAATAGCAGTAAGAAGATACTGCGAAAAGTGTGATGAAAGAGTAGTTAAAGATGGTACGCATCCTAACGGTAAACAAAGATGGTACTGTAAGGCATGTAATAGTAGTTTGATTCAT
>JAISFQ010000118.1 GCA_031263495.1 Candidatus Nutricula glyptotermitis | reverse complement strand
CTGCTGAAACCTAATTTTTCAAGTTCTTTTTCTACCATTTCTTTGCTTGGCATGTATCTTGTATCGTTCCACTCATCAAAGTACTTCGAATACCCTAACTTTTCAATTTGTTCCCATATAATTGGATAAAACTCAAAACCGCCCTCTATCTCCCCACTAATAGATGCTACAAATTGACCGCCAGTCCTTAAAGCGTCGTGAATTATCCTAAAACACTGTGGTCCAATCCAGTGAATTACGAAAGCAAAATAGTCTACAAAACCGACAAATACGGCGATATGGTGCGCACTTTCTGCATGAATCCGTATGGCAAAGTGGTCGCGGAAAACACGAATGGCATCATCACAGTCAACGGTCACAGTTACGCCGACCCTGCCCTGCACACTGCGAACACGAACTTCGCGCTCCTAGTTTCGAGCAGTTTTACAGAACCGTTCAAGAACAGCAACGATTACGCCGAATCGATCGCGCGCCTTAGCAATATGCTTGGTGGTGGCGTGCTTTTGCAACGTTTTGGCGACTTGATTAAAGGCAGACGTAGCACCAAAGAACGCATGGACAAATCGTCCACAGTCCCGACTTTGAAAGCCACACCTGGTGACTTAAGCCTAGTCATTCCTAAGCGCCAACTCGACGACATCATCGAGATGATTTACGCGCTCGACCGCATCGCCAAAGGCACCGCGAATGAGAACACATTGCTTTACGGCGTCGAAGTCAAGTTCTACAATTCCGAAGTCGCAGTCGACAGCAACCTCGAAACTTCCATCCCCAACCTTTACGCACTCGGCGACGGTTCAGGCGTCACACACTCTTTACCACAAGCATCCGCAAGCGGGGTTTTGGTGGGCAGGAAGCTGGCGGGGGAGTATGGGGGGTTAATGAGTAATGAGTAAGGAACAATGAGTAATGAGTAAGGAATAATTGGGAATCGGAATTCGTTACGCTCATGCTTTTGTTGCTCACGTTTCGCGTTCGCTGTTGCATTGTTCATCTAGTAGCCATCTTGGGTCTCACATACGGGTCCACATTTGACTCATTAACATAATAGTAGTTATGGCATTTTTGATTTGTGCCCAAAAAGTCATTAAGGTTTCCTAAGTCATGGCTTTCTGTTGTTCCGAAGTTTGCATAGCTTACGACGTTGTGGTTATACCAAGGATTAAAATCAAGTTCCGGTGTTTTAGTTTTTATAGTTTGCCAATTATGACGTTCTGGGTTGATTACTCCGTCTAAATAGTTGAACGGATCTTTTGGGTTTTCATAGGCAATTACATTTATGTCACTGGGAATTTTAACTCTAGCGATTGGAGCACCTGCGACATAAACTTGCGTTATATTATATTCAAAACTATAGTTTTCTGCGAAATATGCAGCGTTTATTCCGCCGTGTGAAAACCCAGCAACCATTATTTTTGATTCGCTTTTAACTTTTTCTAATGACATTTTGTGTTTTTTGGCATATTTTTTCATTAAACGATTAAGCTTATCAGCAGCCTCTCTTTGTAATGCGCTAATTCCAAGTACAGTTTCGGGATAGTCACCCCAATCGCTCCCTGTTTTGTTTTCCCAAGGTTTACCTCCTATTGCGGGAAATATAACAATGTAATTATGGGGGGGGGGGGGGGTATCATTGATTTCTATTATGCGAAGCATGGAATATGCATCCAAAATGTTTCTCTTTTTGTCCAATCTTGATATTAGATAACTTGAACCCATTAAAAGCATAAAATCGTACTCGTTTTTAGGTGACTGCGCACCAATCAACAAGCCCCTTAAGTTTTCTTTTGTGATTTTTGACCCATAATTCTCATACTCCTGAACAGCAACCGCAACGCCCTTTTTAAACCTTTCTTTAGTCATTTCCACTTCCTTGATTTTGTTTGGGGAAAAACGATAATATAAACGCCCAACAGCCGTAAGCACTCGGATAATTGTGTATGGCACTATACGGATTAGAATATATGGAACTAACCCAAACAAATATATGCCAACTCCCGCCGCCAAAACACCTTTTATGTTATAAAGCAAATAGCCAATCCTGTTTAGCCAACTTTTTTGTTTTACAGTAGATTTCGTATCTTTACCTTCAAATCGCTTTATGCTACCAGTACGCATCTCACCTCCTTTTCACTTTTAGTGAGTTATGCAGAGTACGCCTGTAAAGCCTGCACTCCACACAACTCACTTTACTGATTTGCATCGTGTTACATAAACGACAATACGCCTACTAATGCGCTAAACACAGTGACAAGCAATATAATATCGATGAATGAAATTATAGTGCCTGCGATTGCCAAGCCTTTTGGCTTTCTGAATAGCCCAACTATTGACAATATTGCACCTGCTAGCCACAGTATCCAGCCCAAGCCTGGAACCCATCCTAAGAATACCGCAATAAGCGCAAGTACAAACCCTGCAAGCCCGAGCGAATTCTTTTCGCTGTTTTGCTGAATCGTAATGTTAGTCACAGAACTCCCTGCTTGTGCGCCTGGATGCGTGCTGATAGTCACGCCTTCTGTTTCGCTCTCAGCATTCACGCCTGATTGTACGTCATTATTTTCTTCCGTCATTTTTCACCTCCTTCCATATAACCTTCTGCTTCCATTAGTTTAATGCATCACATACTGTAACACTTGCAACAAACGTCCAATTGTCGACCACAACGCCACGTCTACAATCAGTACTATGACGATTCCAACGAGAGATAGCACCAGCCCAGCCACTGCAAAGTTCTTTGGCGTTCTTGACATCCCAACTATTGATAATATCAACCCAACCATCCATATTATCCACCCAATCACTGGCACAGCACCTATAAACACCGCAATTAATGCTAATATAAACCCTGCGATTCCCAGTTTGTTCGGCTCAGCATATATCACGCGAATATTCGTGCCGCTCTCACTCTGCGTGATAAATTGTTGTGTATTTCCCGTGTTCACGTCTTGCGTTGGTGCTGGCACTGACATCGGTGCAGATATAAAACTAGGGTTTGCTACTCCCGGTTTTGTCTGCGTTATTTTATCATAAACGCCATTGAATATCTTGCTGAACACTTTTTCGTTTGCTATGACCATGAACGCATTAAACTTTGGAACTACATTGCGCACAAATGGTGGCGTGAAAGTGTCATCTTGCGTCAGAATTGCGTCTATCTTTTTAGATTTAGCAAGTGATATTATTAGCGCAGAGTCAATGCCAATCTTTATGAGCGCTTGAGGTATAAAGTAAAGCATAATGTAAACTGTGAAATAAGTGTTATAATCATCGCCCTTTTGAAACAAATTCCATGACATGTTGTACAAAAAGTCATTTATGTGATCACCGACAAAAGGAATATATGCTGTAAAGTCTCCAACCGAAAAGACGCTGAAGCAAAAAATCATTAGCAATAAGTAAACGTTTTTCACTAAACTTAGACTAAGCGCAGCCATAGTGAGCATTTTCGCATATCTTGACCGCTTGAAAATATAATATACCGACGCTACATACAACACTGCAATTGCCAACACCAGCAACACTTGAAATAGCAAGAACGGGCTTTTCAAAGAGCCCCAAATAGTTTCAAAACCATCACGCTCTATAAAATATAGCGTGTATGTCGCTACTGCTGCAATCATAACCGTGGCAGTTGCGATTAATAACTTACTTAACGGCTGTTTAACGCCTTGCGTCGTGCTTTGCGTTTCGGCATTCGCACTTCCTGCATTATCTACGCCATGTATCGCACTTTGTCCGCCCGCTTGCGGTTGATAATTCGGAAGCGGTCGCTTTACCTGTTCATCTGTCATAATACCTCCTGTATCTTACTTTCGCAAAAATGTAACTTAATGCTTTGCGACCATTTGTTTTTAGTCGTCATTTTTTCTCCTTTACTTGAATTGAGTCGTTGCGGTATTGAAGATGATAATTCTCCATGTTATCTTTTGTAATCCACTCCGAAGAATAGAACATGGCGCGCGCTTTGGTGCTATCTCCTACCTCGACATATCGCACAGGTATATTGTTCAGGTACTCCATAATTGATCTGTCGTCTGCAAACGCCGGTACGCCTGGCGGATAAAATGTCTCATGTGTTGAAATTGCTGCCCCAGTACTGCTACTTGGGTCAATCATTGTTGAACGGAAAATGTACACCTCTTTTGCTACGTTAGTTTTAAAAAACCCCGAAGCAATACGAAAATCTATCAATTTAGAAACAATTTTACCGCCGTTATTTGACACTCTGCAATCATCATAAACAATTGTGGTCTCTGTTTTTTTTATATTTTCCCATGTTCCTGCGATTGACGAACAGTCCGTATCGCTAAGCGTGCTGTAATCATTTTCGTTTGTCTTTACAGGAACGCTCTCATCTATCGCCACCGACTCAGTAAGTTCAGTAATTTTTTCGCTGAAATAGGTAAATTTGCCCTTTGTGCTATCCACAGCATAAGAGTATTGCGAACAAAACAGTACATTATTTTTATACTCTATAACTTTAGCATCATCATCCGTTATTCCTTCAAAATTGCACCATATATTATAAGTTGCAAAGTTGGTTTCAAACGCTAAATATCCAGTGTATGGTGATAGTTTGCAATCTTTCTGTGCGTCAAAATCGGGTTTTGTAATATGGATAGTTTTTTCGTACCCCGTTTCTTCCGTACAAAACTCATCCTCGATTTCTGTACTACCCTTGCACGAAAACGTATCATACTTGACTTTCTCAGCGAGCGCAGTTAAACTTTTTGCAAAATCATCTGTAAATTCGCCTAGTTTAATTGAAGAATCTGATTCTATCTCGCTATACTTTTGTTCGAACGGCTTCCACGCATTAGTCCCCTGAAACTTGACTGTAATTGAATCTTTATAATCTGCGTCATCTGCAATTTGAAACTTGCTGTAATAATATGGAGTTGCGACGGTTAAAACATCGCCAGCACTTGTATTAAGTGAAACCAAATCAGAATCGAGCGCGCAAATGCTTTCAGAACTTTCGCAGACAGTAAAGCCGTTAAGAAACTCCAAGTTTTTCAGCACCCAACCAATGTTGTCCACTTTTATGAACGGTATCGCAGGCAAAGCAGTCGCACTTTCGCCTAGTTTAATGCTAAGTTCTGCAGTTGTTGCATTAGGTTCAACGTCAACAGCCTCTACGATTGTGATTTCTGGAAACTTACCTTCACCAAGCGTAACAATGTTGCTTGCCGAAACGCCTTCTTGTGCATTTGTGAACTCCAACGCTTTTGCATAATCGTTCGCGTCCAGCGCTTCGATGTATGCCTTTAATGCATTACTTGGACTGGCATGCTTTTGCGTTTCTTGGTAAATGTTGTACCCTACAAAACCTCCAATTACGACAATCGCCACAGCACCAATAGTAGCAATTAACTTAACGTTTATCTTACGTTTCTGCGTCTGCGGTTGAGGCGCAGTTTGATTTGCAGAAACCGTTGGTTGATAATCAGGCAATGGCCTTTTTTCTTGCTTTTCATCTGTCATAATTGCCCCTTTATTCTGTGACGGTAATGGTTTTGCTCTCAAAGTAAACGTAATAATCGCTATCGTAACTTGTGTCAATTTCGTAACCGTCAATAGTGTATGAGAGTTTATTGCCTTTGTATGTTACAGTCGTTATCAAATCTGTATCATCATAATATGACGAGTATGTTTTCGCACCAAAATCGCACTTTACCGTGAACGAAGCGAAGTTGCTTTCAACTAATTCAGTGGCAGTAGACTCAATTGCGCAATCTTTATCGACCGAAAAGCCTTTTTTGAGTTTGTGCGTGGTTTTTGTGTAGCCATCGTCTTTATCGCAGGAATATGTCGCGATTTTAGTATCCCCTGAGCAGGTAAACGTGTCATAAGCAAACTTATTCGCTATGGCTGTTAGTCGTTTTTTGAAATCGTCAGAAAAACCGCTAATAACTGGAGATCCAGAATATTCTAGGTCGCCAATCCATTTTTCTCCGTAATCTGCTTCAAATTCTTTTAAGGCTTCTGTTCCCTTGAACCTAATTTTAAGGAAATCTGTATAGTCTTTGTCGTCTGGCATAGAAAAGGGGTTTAGGTAATAATAAGTTTGTGCATCAAGTGCTTTACCGTCAATTGTGGAGAATGAGTAAAAGTCAGGCAAATATTGACATGTACCAATTGCACCTGTACCAGCAGATACGTTATATTGCCTGCATATATGAATCCACTTAAACATTTCAGGAGTAGATTCGGGGGACTCAACCATCCAACCTATTTTATCTGTTTTAATGAAAGACATTTTGTACGTTTCACTTCCTAATTTAATATTCAGCGTTGCTGTTGTCTTTGTAGTCTCACTCTCATCGCTACCCAAAATCACCAATTCTGGAAACCTGCCATCACCAAAGGTTAATATATTGTCGACAGAATAATTTCCCTGGTCATACACCAACCCCAGTGCCTTCTCGTAATCGTTCACGTCCAATGCTTCGATGTATGCCTTTAAAACGTTTTCGGGACTTGCGTTTTCGCCTGTACTTTGAACGATATTATACGCAACAATTCCGGCGACTCCAGCGACTACAACAACCGCAGCAGCGATAATATACTTAATGTTTGCCTTAATTTTGTTGATGTCTATCTTAATCTTAGGCTTTGATGGCGCGACAGTTTGGGCTTCTTGCATTGGCTGTTCAAGCGTGCCACCTGCGTTTTCTGTTACAGGTACGCCTTCTTCAAGCGTAACGCTTTCAGCATTTTGCCATTCTGCCCAATCGTTCTTGTCTTTGTCAAAATAGAAACGTTTACCATCTGTGTACTCGACCCAATCGACGCCATTTTCATCTGTCCACTGTTTTGGGTCAGAGTTTGGCGCATTGCTGTTTGTCTTCTCCGTCATGCCGCACCGCCTTTGCACACAAAAGCACACTGCAAATCAGTAGCATTAAAACTAAACAGAAACAAAAACGCATTACGCGTTACACATAATAACTTGTTACAGTTATTCTTTAACTCCCAAAACAAGGGGGGGGGGGGAAGCATGCGTTGCATGCAATGAACCGCTCGCGTTGCTCGCTGAATTAATAATTAATAATGAATAATTATCATTCGCGTTCGCTCCGCTCACGCTTTTAGTCGTCGCA
>JAISFQ010000093.1 GCA_031263495.1 Candidatus Nutricula glyptotermitis | reverse complement strand
CATTAGAAAAGTAATAATCTAATGCCTCTTGTCTTAATGGATGTATACCCATCATATAAACCTCCTTACTTTATCAAAAATCGCTTCCCAAAAAGGTACGGAAAATAGTCCGCACACCCAATTGGGAAAAAAAATTCGCTTTCGCTCATACTCCACCTCAGAATTCCGCACCGCGAAGCGAAGTGTAGCGTGATGCGGAATCTTAGAACAAAGTATTGCGTAGCAATGCAATTAAAGGAATTCATTTCATTCATGCTTTGATTGCGCTGGCGTCAGCGTGCGCTCCGCGCACCCTGACTTGCGCATTGCTTGGATTTTTCAGTATGAAAAATCCAAGCCTCTGCTGTGAAGTTACTTTTTGTTTAAGAGTTACATTGCAGCAGAGTGGCTTGGCTTGGCGTAGCCAAGCCAAGCCTAAGCGCAACTTTCAAAAGAACGAGCGAAAGCGAAGTTGTTTTGAAAGTTGCGGGCGTAAAAGCGTGAGCGTAAGCGAACTCCTTTGTGTACGTATCGAAAAGTACTCTTAATGCCACGCAGTACTTCATTTCTGAATTCCGCACCGCGAAGCGAAGTGTAGCGTGATGCGGAATCTTAGAACAAAGTATTGCGTAGCAATGCAATTAAAGGAATTCGCGTTGCGAATACTTTCTAATTAAGATTCCGCATCTACGTGCGGAATTCTGAGGTGGGGTTGTGCGAATTCAGAGTGAGTTGACGTCGCGCTTGAACATTGCCGTTCTCTGAATTCCTGCGGAGGCAGGAATCTTAAAACAATGCGTGAGGGCGTAGCCCGAACTCCGAGTCGTACGTAGCGAAGCAGTACTCTTATTGCCACGCAGTACTTCTACTCAGAATTTAGCACCGCGAAGCGAAGTGTAGCGTGATGCGGAATCTTAATTAAAAAGTATTGCGTAGCAATGCAATTAAGGCATTCGCGTTGCGAATACTTTCTAATTAAGATTCCGCATCTACGTGCGGAATTCTGAGGTGGAGTTGTGCGGAATTCTGAGGTGGAGTTGTGCGAATTCAGAGTGAGTTGACGTCGCGCTTGAACATTGCCGTTCTCTGAATTCCTGCGGAGGCAGGAATCTTAAAACAATGCGTGAGCGATAGCGAACTCCGAATCAAACGCGCTCAGTGAAACGTAGCGCAATCGATGCGTGAGGCGTGAGCCGAACTCCTTTCAAAACGCAGCGCAATAAAAGTGTGAGCGCAAGCGAATTCCTTGCTTATGCGCTCCACGGTGCGGAATTTAAAGTGAAGTGCGCGAGCGAAGCAAGCGATGTTATGCGCTAGCGCAATAAAAGTGTGAGCGCGTAGCGCGAACTCCGATTCTCACGAGCGAAGCGAGCTATCAAAGCATTCGCGCAAGCGAATTCCGAATCAAACGCAGCGTAATCAATGCGTGAGGCGTGAGCCGAACTCCTTAATGACGAGGTGGGTGGTTTATTCTGCGAATTTTTTGTACAGTTTCATCATAAATTCTGCCATCGCGCCGCGGTTCACAGGGTTCTGTGGATTATACTTGCCATCTTTATCAAGTATGCTTATCTTGTTCTTGACCAGCCATGCGATTGCCTTTTTGCGCCCACTATTAGACTCGACTAACGAGATGTCTTTAATCTTCTTGTAATCTGAACTAGACGGTTTATATGTGAGTGAACCAACGACTTTGTATAAGAATTCTGCCATTGCGCCTCGATTCACCACGTTCTTTGGGTTATACTTGTTGCTTTTTATGACAGTAATCTTTTCCGACGCAAGCCACTTAATTGACCGAACTCTAGCCTTACTTAAATCTTGCAAATCCGAAATCTTTGGAACTTTTTTCGTCGTTTTCGCAAGTCCTCTAAGTTTATGCAGGAACTCAGCCATCGCTCCTCTGTTAACTTTCGCTGCTGGCTTGTATGTATTTGGTCCGCCAGAGCCGATAGTGATGCCATACTGATACATCCACTGAATCGCATCTTGCCTGCCTTCGTTCAAATCGCCAATATCTTTAAACTTAGTCTCATAATCTGCATTTTTGACTGTGAGTTTCTTGATTGCAGACACGGCAGGAGTAGGAGTTGGCTTCGGAGCAGGAACAGGAGTCAAAGTCCAGTGTGCATATAAGGTCAAGTTTTGAGTTATCTTAGTGCCAAAACTAAACTTTGTGCCACCTGTCGCTGCAGTATACCAACCTTGGAATGTGTAAGCTGTGCGCGTAGGATTTTTGGGCTGAACTGCAGTCGCGCCATTTGCAACTGTTTGTAATCCAACGACTGTCCCGCCTTGCGAGTCGAAGGTTACAGTAAACATTTGAATTTCAATCCAGTGCGCGTAAAGAGTTATGTCCTCTGTTATTTCTGTTGCGCTAAAATCAAACTTCTCACCAGCAGTTGCTGCAGTGTACCAACCGTCAAACGTGAAATTTGCTCTGATCGGAGGAGTGGGCGGTGTCGCGAAATAGCCATCGATGACTCTGAGTGGATAAATCGCTGAACCACCTTGTGAGTCGAAAGTGATAGTGTGCTGAACTGTTGAATCGCAATTATTTTCCCATCTTGCGTATATGTATCGTACACTCCTGTATCCGCTACTCATGATTGGTTCGTCAAAATCATATGGACGGCAAATCGAGTTTCTGTTGCCATAATAATCATATGGGGCGTCATTTGACCAATATATGAATGACGTGTCTGTAGCCGTCGGAATAGCCTCAGGTTTTGTCACCTTATCGCCAGTCGCTACAAACTGAGGAGCGGGAACTGGACGTGCACTTTCTGGAGTGTCTGCTATCGGTGCTTGCAGCATAAACATGACTATATTGCTTGAATGTGGATATTGATAGAAAGTCTGCGAATCGTACATATTCCTAGTCACGGTCGCTTTACTAGTGTCAATGGCATCGAAAAGATCTGCTGGAATCGTTGCGGATTGAGAATTGCGTGCATAAGTGTAGAATGTTCCATAAAACATGCCAAAGAAATTCTCTCCGTTACCGGTGCTTAACGCGCTGAACAATCCTTGCGGAATCGTCGCGTCTAATGAGCGGGAAGCGTAAGATTCGAAAGTGTATGAGAACATAAAGTTGAAATTCGTGCCACTGCTTGTGTCTAACTCGCTGAACAGCTCTGCTGGAATTGTTGCCGTGGTCGACAATTGCGAAGTGTTATAGAACGTATAGTCAAACATGCGACTAAAATCGGTCACTTGGCTCGTGTCTACGCTCGCAAATAAGTTCGACGGCAAATCGTTCAGATTCGTGAAGCCATAGAATGTGAAATGGAAACCGTGCTCTGGAATCCTCGAAAGCGCAGGAAATGGAGTCAAAATCTTCGTTATGCGTATATCGCTACCATCGTATCTAAACGAATTTCCAAACGCATCAAGCCAGCCTTTCGTCACAGAACTTCCTGCATTGACATGCGGTTTTATCGTGACTGTATGTGTGCCTGCGGTTGCGTATGTGTGTGAAATAATGCTTGGGTTTTCGTAATTTGCATAACTGTTTCCAGTCGCGCGAGTGGCAGTAGCATCTGTAGCGTCCCAATAAATATCCCAGTCATAATCAAAATATGCGCGGTCACTTTCGCCATTAACGTAATAAAAGCCGCCAGCAGGGAGTTTGACTGTATCATTTGTGTCATACGTCACAACTTCGAGCTGGAATGCTTCTTCGCTTGGCTTATCTGCGCCACCACATTTAGCGTTGCTAGCAGGAGTTCCTGTTGCGCCGTAACAGTTTTGTGGGTCTGTCGAGAATTGTACTTGCGGAATCTGTGCCCAATGAGCATAGAATGTGTAATCTTGGTCAATTAGAGTTGAGAAATCAAACTTAGTTCCGCCATCTTGAGCAGTATACCATCCAATAAATACGTAATCAGATCTGCTAGGAGTCGGCACATTCGTAATCGCTTCGCCACCTTTAACTCTGCGAGTCGTCGAACCGTTTCCATTATTTGGATTAAACACGACTGTATGTTCATCCCAAAATGGGAACAGCTCAATGTATGAAGTCACTGGTGTGTTAAAATCATATGCAGTAAATGTTTCCGCGTTCCTTGACCAGCCTTTGAAATCAAAACCTGAATAATTACAAGATGTATAATAACACCAAGCGACCGAATCTGAACTTACTTCTTTGGCAGTCGTGCCGCTCATTACGCGTTCCGTCGAATAAGGTTCAATTTTGTCGGCGTAAAATGACACTACATTATAATACGTATTTAATACAACACTATTATTCCACACTGCGTATAATGCTACGTTATCTGTAACAGGACTTTCAAAAGTGTATGCTGTCTCAGATCCCGCATTTGAAGTAAACGAATTGTAAGAGCCACTATATTGCTCAGTCGTTGACCAGTGTTTAAATGTCCAACCACTTCCAGTTGGGTCAGAAGTAGGTTTTGTTACAGCCTGATCCAAGAGTTGTGGCACTGGGACTTGCGAAGGATTCTTCGGGTAATAGCCTGGATCAGAATAGCACCAATAGTCATCATATTGATAATTGCAATCGCCATCTCTATTTAGGTCAACTTGCAGTTCAAATGTTGCAACTTTTTTCGCGCTAGGATAGCCATCAAATGTAGAGCGATAGATTCCATAAGTATCTGTTGCTTTGGTCGTATTAATCCCTTTGAACAGGTCATTAGGAAGCTCAAGAGAACTTCGGCTATTTGCATAATTTCTAAATGTCGATGCAAACATATATGTAAGAACAGTTCCATTGCTAGTATCTATCTTGTCAAACAATTTTGCTGGAATCACTGCTTGCGTCGATTTTTGCGCATAACCATCGAATGTGCTTCGAAACATACCATTAAAATTGACTCCTTTGCTGGTGTTTATTTTGTCAAAAAGTCCAGTTGGGATGTTTGCAGATGTTGACTTCCAAGCATAATCAGAAAACGTATCATAAAACATATAATTAAGGGCAGTTCCGCGACTAGTGTCAATTTTATCAAAAAGCCCTGCTGGGATGGTTGCTACACTTGATTCTGGCGCATAGCTTGCGAATGTAGCGTCAAACATGTAATTAAAAGTGTATCCCTTGCTTGTGTCAATTTTATCAAAGAGTTTTGCTGGAATATTCGCAGATGTTGACTTTTGAGCGTAATTAGAGAATGTTCCGTTAAACATACCGTAAAAGTAAGTTCCTTTGCTGGTGTTGATTGCGTCAAAAAGTCCTGATGGAATAGTTGCTGTGGTTGACTTTTGAGCGTAATTGGAGAATGTACTACTAAACATGCTTTCGAAATCAGTTCCATTACTTGTGTCTATCTTGTCAAACAATTTCGCTGGAATGTTTGCCACAGTAGATTCAATGGCATAGGAATCGAAAGTACCTGCAAACATGTTATAAAAATAAGTTCCCTTACTCGTGTTAATCTTATCGAAGAGTCCAGTTGGGATGGTTGCTGTGGTTGATTTTTGGGCATAATAAAGGAATGTGTAACGAAACATGTTATAAAAAGAAGTTCCGTTGCTTGTGTCGATTTTGTCAAAAAGTCCAGATGGAATCGTTCCTACTGTTGAATCCTTAGCATAACCATAGAACGTATACTCAAACATACCGCCAAAACTAGTTCCTTTGCTGGTGTTAATCTTGTCAAAAAGTTTTGATGGAATCGTTCCTACTGTTGATTCTCCTGCATAATAAAGGAATGTGTTCTCAAACATATATGAAAAATCAGTTCCATTGCTCGTGTTTATCTTGTCAAAGAGTCCTGATGGAATAGTTGCGGAAGTCGAATGCCTAGCATAGTAACTAAATGTCGCATAAAACATATTGTTAAAATCTGTTCCATTGCTCGTAACTATTTTGTCAAAAAGTTTCGCTGGAATATTTGCGGATGTCGAATATTCTGCATACTCATAGAAAGTTCTCGCGAACATGCTACCAAAATCAGTTCCTTTGCTTGTGTTTATCGTGCTGAACAGGTTCTCAGGAACGCCAGCAGATGCAGAACTCTGAGCATATGCGCTGAATGTGCCGCTGAACATGCCATAAAATCTAGTTCCGTTGCTCGTATTTATTGCGCCAAATATGTTTGCTGGAATCGTTCCAGAGGTCGAACTTGCAGAGTAATAGCTGAATGTACCTTCAAACATATAGGAAAAGTCAGTTCCTTTGCTTGTGTTTATTGCGCTAAACAAGTTTGCTGGAATGTCGCCTGCGGTTGATTGATAAGCGTACCAATAGAATGTACCTTCAAACATGCTTGAAAAGTTAGTTCCTTTGCTCGTGTTTATTGCGCTGAACAGGTTGTCTGGAATAGTGATGCTTGCATTGTAATACTCGGCGTAAGAATAGAATGTGTAATTGAACATTGATGAAAAGTCAGTTCCTTTGCTCGTGTTTATTGCACTAAATAATCCTGCTGGAATGCTTGCTGAGTGAGAGCTTTGGGCGAAATAATCGAATGTTCTATTGAACATGGATGAAAAGGCAGTTCCGTTAGCGGTATTTATCGTACTGAATAACCCCGCAGGAATCGTTCCAGAAGTAGAACTTCCAGCATAGTGATTGAAAGTGTTCGAAAACATGGACGAGAAATTGATTCCATTAGTAGTGTTTATCGCGCTGAACATGCTTGCTGGGATATTTGCAGAACTGGAGGCAGTAGCGTAATAATTGAATGTGCCAGAAAACATGTTGCTAAAATCCGCTTCTCCGCTGGGGTTTATTGCGCCGAACAGACTGTCTGGGATAGTAGCGTTGTCAGAACTTGAAGCTGTTTCGCAGAATGTGTAACCGAACATGTACCTAAAATCGGTGCCTTTCGTGCTGGTTATTTCACTAAATAAGCCTGTTGGGATGGTTGCAGATTCTGAGTTTTCAAATGCATTATAGAATGTGTAATAAAACATGTACGAAAAGTCGATTCCGTTGCTTGTGTCGAGTTCACCAAACAAGCCTTCTGGAATAGTCGCTGATTCGGAACTTTCGGCATAATAGTAGAATGTATAATAGAACATATATGAAAAAACTGTTCCGCTAGCAGTGTCAATTGAATCAAATAACGTAGCAGGAATAGTCGCGGAAGCAGAATCGGAGGCGTAATTGTAGAATGTGCGATAAAAGTAGCGCGTGAAATCAGTTACGAGACTTGTGTCAACGCCTGAAAAAAGGTTTGATGGCAAGTTAGCAATGTATGGCATGTCTGCAAAAGTGCTAGAAAAACCGTTGCCTGGAGTTCTAGCGAGCATGGAAAATGGCGTCAGAAGTGCTGTTATATTCACGTCTTCAGATGAAAATGCTCCAAATGCATCAAACCAACCTTGAGCAGGCGCACTTCCTGTATAGTTTGGCGTTATTATGACTGTATGAACGCCTTCTTTGGCGTATACATGCGAAATCGTTCTGTAACTGCTTGCACTTCCTTTTGCTTTCGTTGGGCTTTCACCATCCACTCCCCAATCAATGCTCCAATCATATGCAGCATAACCACCAACTGGAATCTTAACCGTTTCGTCATCTTCAGTCGTCGTGATTTCTAACGCAAAACCTTCTTGCTTTACGTCATCTGCGCCACCGCACATCGTGCTATCCGTAGCATCTTCGCCGATTGCGTCAATACAGTTTACAGGGTCAGTCGAAAATGACGTTCCAATTGCCGAAGCAACTTGCACAGAACTTTCTGTCGCGACAACACCTGTAACTACTAGTGCCAAAATGGCAAGAAAAGCAGGAATTTTCCTTAATGAATGTCTTTCTTTATGACTCTTTGATTGAGTTAAAGACTTGTGGCAAAAAAAGTTGCCAAAATTAAGGGGGGGGGGGGGGCACTAGCATATTGTGCTCCACTGTCAGACCCTTACTGACCTTAGTAATATACTTCATAATTTCCTCTCGGTATTACTTCTACACAGCGTGCAAAAAGGATTCTCCCACCACTCTTACTTCATTAGTTAATAGTTAATCGCAACGCGCCAGTTAATAGTTAATAAATCGGATGGTGTCGAATGCTCAATCGCATTCTCCTGCCCTCGCTCACGCTTCAATTAAGATTCCGCATCACGCTTCGTTCTGCGGAATTCAGACTAAAGCATTCGCAGTGCGAATTCCGAATCTTAACTATTAACTATTCGTTATTAACTATTCACTAATTAAATACAGAATTATTTCACTTGCTAGTTAATACAGTACTCTCTTTTGGAGTGAGTGTCAAGCGATTGTACTGGTTCACTACATCGTGGACACTTTTCTCCTAAAAATACATGCTATATTAATTCTATTACAGAACTCTTCAGGAGTCAACATACCTAATCCAAAATGCGGTCTATAAGTATGA
>JAISFQ010000040.1 GCA_031263495.1 Candidatus Nutricula glyptotermitis | reverse complement strand
ATGGCAGAACCTGGCAGAATATTAAATGTTACGAACAAAATGACACCAGTTGCCCCACCAACACCGACCCCATCGCCATCAACGACACCAAGTCCATCGCCACCAACTCCCGCACCATCAACGCCGACCCCAACTCCTGCACCTACTCCCACTCCGACTCCCGCGCCAATCGTTCCGACACCGATTGCAACGCCTACGCATACGCCAATCATAACTCCGCACACGGACGACATTTTGCCAAATACCGGCGTTCAACTGCCTGCAATTCTTAGGTTTGCCGTTAATTTATTCACTACCCACCGTTAACCATATTTGTGCTATCATTTAACTATGCAAAACAACGACGAGCAAGCATCAGAGATGTCAGACGCGGAAAGTGTGCCTGAGCAGATAAAGATTCGCAAGCAAAAGCGCGAGGAACTGCTGGCGAATGGCATTGAACCCTACCCTGCCGAGTTGAAAATTGACGCGAGCATTGAAGCATTGCGCGAAAAGTATGCAGATTTACCACTTGGCGCGGAAACTGACGACTATTACGCAATCGCAGGTCGCGTGATGTTTTTGCGCGATACTGGCAGGCTTTGCTTCGTGCAACTCCAATCTGGCAACCATGCGAAGTTTCAAGCGATGTTGTCGGAAAAGGAAATCGGCAAAGAGTCACTTAAGCAGTTCAAAAAAGCAGTCGATTTGGGTGACCAACTGTATGTTTACGGCAAAGTTATATCAAGCAAACGTGGCGAACTCTCGATTTTCGTCAAGACATGGCAACTTGCGTCAAAGGCGATTCGTCCACTGCCCGTTTTGCACAAGGAACTTAGCGATGAGCAGCGCATGCGTCGTCCATACACGGACTTAATCGTTCGCGATGATGCGCAAAAAATGGCGAGATTGCGTCCAAAAGTCGTGCAATCTATCCGCGAGTTCATGGCAACGGATGGCTTTATTGAACTAGAAACGCCGATTTTGCAGGTCCTACATGGTGGTGCGAACGCGAAACCGTTTTCCACGCACATTAACGCATTTGACATGGACTTATACCTTCGCATTTCGCTTGAACTTTACCTGAAACGCGCGGTGGTCGGTGGAATCGACAGAGTTTACGAACTCAGCCGCAATTTTCGCAACGAAGGCGTCGATTCGTCGCACTCGCCCGAGTTTTCGATGATGGAAGCATATCAAGCATATGGCACTTACGACACAATCGGTGCGCTGACCAAAAATCTCATACAATACGCTGTTTTGCAGGCATTTGGTGGCTACACTGCAACCCTTGCAGACGGCACTGAGTATGATTTCGGTGGCGATTGGAAAAAGGTTTACGTTTACCCTGAGCTGTCGAAAGCGGTTGGCGCAGAAATTACGCCTGAAACTACTGTCGCAGAACTAAAAGCACTCGCAGTGAAGGCGAATTTGGACAAAAAAGCACTCGATGACAAGGCAATAACCGCAGGTAAACTCGTAGAACTGTTGTTTGAGCATTACATTACTGGCGACCTATACGAACCGACGTTTGTATACGATTTCCCTGCTGAGACCTCGCCTTTAACGCGCCCACACAGAACCCAAAAAGGCGTTGCGGAAAAGTGGGACTTATATGTTCGCGGCTCTGAATTGGCAACTGGCTATTCTGAACTCGTCGACCCCGTGATTCAGCGCGAATATTTTACCAAGCAATCGCTACTTGCCTACAAAGGCGACCAGGAAGCAATGCAACTTGACGAAGACTTTTTGGAAGCGTTGGAGTATGGTATGCCACCGACTGGCGGAATGGGAATGGGCATAGATCGCCTGCTCATGGCACTGACTGGCTTGGGCATTCGTGACACTATACTGTTTCCGCTGGTTAAACCAATCGAAAATTAATTAATAATGAGTAATTAATAATTAATAATGAGATTCGGAATTCGCAACGCTTCGCGTGCTCATAATTAATTGTGAGCGTAGTGAACTCTGATTCCAATTATTAATTATTAACTATTAATTATTAATTTAAAAGTAGTAATTACTAATTTTAAGAAAGTGAGGTAAAATGGATGAACTGGGCGAGTTGCGGAGTGAGATTGACGCGGTTGATGATGCGATGACTGCGTTGTTTGAAAAGCGCATGCAGATTTTGGAAAAAGTTGCTGATTACAAGAAAGAGCATCCGATGAATGTGCAGGACGGAACGCGTGAGCAGTCGTTAATTGAGCGCAATTTGGCACACATCAGCGACGAAAAAATACGCCTTGAATACCGAAAGTTTATCGACAATGTGCTCAAAATATCACGCAGTTACCAGCACAAACTGCTAAGCAAAGGCAAGGTCGCGTATCAAGGAGCCGTCGGCGCGTTTGCGTATATTTCGGCTAGGAATGCGTATCCTGACAGCGAATATGTGGCTTTTCCGACGTTTGAGGACGTGTTTCGTGCGGTGGAAAATGGCGAAGTGGAAGCGGGTGTTGTGCCGTTTGAAAACGCTTATGCAGGCGAAGTTGCCGATGTCAGCGATTTATTGCGTGCGCACAATGTGTTTATAAACAAGATGTTCGATTTGGAAGTGCATCAGAATCTGATTGGCATTAATGGCGCTGAACTGGCAGATATTACCGAAGTTCATTCACATCCGCAGGCACTAAATCAGGCATCGGTGTTTCTGAAAGGTCGCGATTTGAAACTCGTAGCGGAAACGAATACCGCGCTCGCAGCAAAATATGTAGCCGATGAACAGGAAAAACATATCGCATGCATTGCGTCAAAGGAAGTTGCGGAGATATTCGACCTGAAAGTTCTTGCGGAAAACATCGAATCGACGGTCAATAATACTACGCGTTTTATCGTCCTGACGCGCGAACAATCTGCTGGTGGCGATTATTTTCAGTTGCAGTGGACAGTGAAAAATGAGCCGGGGACACTTGCTCAGGCGGTTCAAACAGTCGCAAATGCAGGCTTTAATATGCAAAGTATCCGTTCGCACCCAATTAAAAACCGCCCGTGGGAATATTACTTTCACATCGAACTACAAGGCAAGTTTGACGACCCTGCAACGCAAAAAATGCTATCTGACTTGGGCAAAGTGTGCGAAGACATAAAAGTTTTGGGCGCGTATTATAAGTAATTTAAGGTAACTATTATGAATCCAGATAAAAAAGCATGGTTTAGGATTGGTAAGCCAAAAGTGATACCTTCCGCTATCCTGATAAATGGTTCTGACAACTTACGTGAGAAACGCGTCAACGTGTTCAAGCAGGGCGAACCAAAAATCGTCGTTCCGATAGTCGAAAAAACTGACAGCGAAATACTTAATCGCGCACTACAAATCGCCGAAACTCGCGCGGACATGATTGAATTGCGCGCAGATTATTACGAATACGGCACTGATTCAAAAAAAGTAATTACTCTGCTAAAAAAACTATGGGGCACAGTTCCGAACTTGCCGATAATATTCACATTTCGCACTAAAGATGAAGGCGGAAAAGCCGAAATTAGTGCATCTGAATATTTGGACTTGTGCGATGACGTGGCACAAAGCAATATTGTAGCAGCAGTAGATGTAGAATATGACTATATTATGGCTGATTTCAATAATTTTTTAATCTTTGGAGACTTATTCCATTCAAGCAGAAGCGCAATTATCGTCTCAAAACACATCCTTGACCCCGCGCATTTCGCCGATTCGTACGAAAAAGTTGCAGACATTTTACTAGATCTCAAACTTGACGTGCCCGCAGATAAACACTCAGACATTGTGAAACTCGCGTTCATGGCTAACGATAACTTCGATTTTGAAGCACTTAATGCTGTTGTACGCAAGGTCAAGGACGAGATTGGGCTCTATGCTGTGATTGCGATGGGTGAGAATGGCGTAGAATCGCGCACTCGCGCCTGCGAACTTGGCTCGTGCATTACGTTCATGAGTTTTGGGAAGGAAAGTGCTGCGGGGCAGGCGGGGATTTAATGAGTAATTAGTAAGGAATAATGGGATTAGTTCATAGTTAACAGTTAATAGTTAACAGTTAATAGTTAATAGTTAACAGTTAATAGTTAATAATTTGCTCGCGCTTACGCGCTTCGCTTAAGATTCGGAATTCATTTCATTCATGCTCTTATAGCGCTGGCGTATGGTTTCGCCTACGGCGCAACAATACTTGCGCATTGCTTGGATTTTTCATACTGAAAAATCCAAGCCTCTGCTGTGAAGCTGCTTTTATGTAAAAGAGTTACATTGCTTAAGAGTGGCTTGGCTTGGCTACGCCAAGCCAAGCCTTAGCGCAACATACACAACAACAAGCGTAGCGAAGTTGTTTTGTATGTTGCGCGAATAAGAGTGTGAGCGTAAGCGAACTCCGTTTTGTACGTAGCGAGGAGTACCTTGTCATCTGGCAACGCGTAGCATCGCCTAACTTGTCATCTAGCAAGCGAATGCGATGCGGGATCTGGCTTCTTGGGAGTGAGAGTGTTTTCTTGGGTGATGCAGATCCCGTGTCGCGCACTAACGTGCGCTACGGGATGACAAAGTAGTGTAAAGTTTCCCATGCGCGCGGTAGCAATGCGAACGTGGGTCGTGAAATCAGAGCATGAGCGAAGCGAATTCCGAATCAACTACTCATTACTCATTACTCATTACTCATTACTCATTACTCATTACTCCTTACTCATTATTCCTTACTCATTACTCCTTACTCCTTACTCATCATATAATCCTAATACTTCTACTGTTTGCCTCTATAATCTCAAAGTGTGATGCTTTCCATCTTCCATGAGTAAAGACACTTCTCATAACTGCTATCTTTGCCACTCCTCCATCGCGCAGTTGCATACTAATTTCAGATGTTCTTGCATTAAGTCTATAACAGTGAATACTTATAACATAAATAGGAATATGAATAAAAAGTATATTGTTACTTATACTTTCTTCATGCTTACTTATTA
>JAISFQ010000013.1 GCA_031263495.1 Candidatus Nutricula glyptotermitis | reverse complement strand
AGCAGAGTGGCTTGGCTTGCCATAGGCAAGCCAAGCCTTAGCGCAACTTTTCAAAAGAACGAGCGTAAGCGAAGTTGTTTTGAAAAGTTGCGGGGTAATAGCGTGAGCGTGAGCGAACTCCGATTCATGCGTAGCAAGAAGTACTCTTAATACCACGCAGTACTTCTATTCTGAATTCCGCACCGCGAAACGAAGTGTAGCGTGATGCTAAATCTTAAGAATCGTATGAGCCGTTAGGCGAATGCCTTTAATTGCATTGCTACGCAATAGGGTCGAATGCTCATTCGCATTCTCCTTTCAAGATTCCTGCCTGCGCAGGAATTCTGAGGTGGAGTACTGCGGAATTCTGAGATGGAGTATGAGCGTAAGCGAAGTTGTTTTGAAAAGTTGCGCGGGTAAGAGTGTGAGCGTAAGCGAACTCCGCTCCAATTATTCATTACTTATTACTCCTTACTCATTACTAATTACTCCTTACTCATTACTAATTACTCCTTACTAATTACTAATTACTTTCGCTCCCCTATCAAATGATGTGGCGCAGCCTTAGTAACCGTAACATCGGCATAATCGCCAGGCATCAATCGTTCGCGCGCTGAAGAAACTGGGTTGTCGATGTGAATTAAGCGGAACTGCTTGTCGCGAGCACTGATTCTGCCAGTTTCTGCGTCCTTTTTGCCCTGCTCATCGGTCACAAGCACTTCAACTGTTTTGCCAATTTGCGCTTTGTTAAGTTCAAGCGTTATTGCTTCTTGCAAGTCAAACAACTCTTTAAAGCGTGCACTTTTTACGTCGTCAGGCAGTTGGTCGGGGTAATCGATTGCTGGGGTTAATGGGCGTGGCGAGTAGTTAAAAATGAATGCGGACTGGAAATTGGCATCGCGCACCACATCACAAGTTGCACGAAAATCGGCGTCAGTTTCGGCTGGAAAACCGATGATTATGTCAGTTGTGACGGCAATATCGGGCATTTTAGCACGCAAATCGTCCAAAATGTGCATAAACTTGGAAGCAGTATAACCGCGACGCATGCGTTTCAAAATGGAATCGGATCCTGATTGCAGTGGCATGTGAATTGAGTTCATAATGTTATCGCGACCAGCCATAACTTCGGCGACGTCGGGCGTAAAACCTGATGGATGTGGGGACATAAAACGAATGCGCTTGATGCCTTTTATGTCTGAAACCTTTTCTAGTAGTGCGGAAAATGCGTATTTATCGTGAAACTCTCTGCCATAAGTGTTGACGTTTTGCCCCAAAAGCATAACTTCTGTAACGCCGTCAGCAGCCAATCCTTCGATTTCTTGGCTGATTTCGGACATGTTTCTGTCGCGCTCCTTGCCGCGAAGGTGTGGCACTATGCAAAATGTGCAAAGATTATTGCAACCGACGCTTATCGCAACTTTCGCCGAGAATTTGCTGGAACGAACTGCGGATACGTCGGACGGAAAAACAGTAAGTTTATCAAGCGTAGAAACTTTTGGACCGTTCACTTTGGCGTCGAGTAGCAGGTCAGGCAACATATGTATGTTATTCGTGCCGAACACTACGTCCACCCACGGTGCGCGTTCGATTATCACTCCCCTGTCCTTTTGCGCAAGACAACCGCCAACTGCGATTTGCATGCTAGGGTTACGTTTTTTCCAGTCTGCAAGGTGCCCCAAATTGCCGTACAACCTGCTCGCGGCATGTTCACGAACCGCGCATGTGTTGATGACGTAAAGGTCGATTTTGCGTTGCTCCAAACTCTCATCGCTCGCCAAGCAATAGCCGTTTTCTTCCAAAACACCAGCCATTCGCTCGCTGTCGTGTTCGTTCATTTGACAGCCAAGTGTCAGTATGTAGTAGGTTTTTACAGTGATCTTATAATCTCCTCATTGATTTCGTCAATCTCGCCAACCGCCTGTATTCTTAGAACATTTCCCTGCTCTTCGAACTTTGCGATGATCGGATGTGTCTCATTTGCGTAAATTGCAAGTCGCTTTTTGACTGCATCGGGCGTGTCGTCCTTCCTGCCTTCCTTCTTTGCGCGCAACTCCATGCGATCAAGCAGTTCATTTTCATCGACATCAAGCACGATTACTGCGTCCAATTCTGTGCCCTTTTCCTCCAAAATACTGCGTAACTTCTCAAATTGCGCCGAGTTTCTAGGGTAACCGTCCAATATAAAACCTCGCACAGCATCATCTGCGAGCAGGCGATCCGCAAGTAACTCAGCGATTAAATCGTCAGGAACTAAATCTCCCCTATTTATTATCGCCTCAACTTTTTTGCCTGCTTCCGTCGCGTTTTTCACGTTTTCGCGCAAAATCTCGCCAGTCGACACGTGCGCAATTCCCAGCTTATCGCTCAAAATCTTCGCCTGCGTGCCCTTACCTGAACCCTGTGGTCCAATAATCACATAATTTCGTGACATACTACCTCCTACTTACTTATTCCAACCTCCCAATTCTGTTAACTGTGCTCTTTTTGCCCAAAATGCTCATCGATTCGAAGAGCGGTGGCGATACGCGTCTGCCCGAAATTGCAGTACGCAATGTTCCGAACGCTTTTCTAGGCTTCAACTGCATTTCCTGTATAAGTTTCGTTTCCAGCAGTTCCTTTATTATCTCGTGATTGTCAAAGTCTTTCTCGCTTATGCTTTCCAAAAGTTCTATGCTTACCTGCGCGATTTCTAGGTAATTGTCAGGCAAATCCCTGCGCGCATCGTCATCAATCACCAAATCAGAATCTGCAGTAAAGAAAAACGTAAGCATTGGTGCGGCTTCAGAAAGCGTACGGATTCTGGTCTGTATAAGTGGTGCTGTATTTTTGATTACATACTGCTCACGCGTTGTTAAAGCGTCCAAATTTGCATCACGCACTAGCCCATGTGTGTGCAAAACTGGCACAATACGCCTAGTAAAATCGTCCAAATCGAGCAGTCGAATATGCGTTGCGTTGATTGCTAGGCACTTTTTCTCATCAAAACGCGCAGCATTCGGGTTGACCTTAGAAATATCAAACGCTTTTATCATATCGTCGACTGAAAATATGTCTTCATCAGGCGAAATCGACCAGCCAAGCAGTGCGAGATAGTTGAGTAAGCCTTCCTTTATGTAGCCCTCGTCGCGATACCTGAACAAATTTGAACGCGGATCTCGCTTGGACAACTTCTTATTCCCCTCGCCCATCACGTATGGCAAGTGCCCAAATCTAGGCGTATACTTGGCAATTCCCAGTTCATAGAGCGCGTCGTATAGCACAATTTGTCTCGGCGTAGAGGACAATAAATCTTCGCCACGAAGGACAGTGTTAATTCTCATCATCGCATCGTCAACTGGGTTTGTGAGCGTATACAGCGCGTCGCCATTTGCCCGAACTATCACATAATCAGGCACTGTCCCCTTGGGAAACGTAATTTCGCCACGCACTAAATCGGTAAAAGTTATATCATCATCAGGCATTTTTATGCGAATCGACGGTTTCCTGCCTTCGTCTTTGAACTTTTGCACCTGCTCGGGCGTTAAGTTCCTGTCGTAACCATCGTAACCTAAGTTTACAGGTCTACCAGCGGCTACATTGCGTGCTTGAATTTCTTCGGGCGTGGAATAAGATTCGTATGCAAATCCAGCGTCCAGCAGGCGTTTTGCAGTGTCGGCGTAAATTGCTTTTCGCTCAGACTGCCTGTATGGTCCATATTCGCCACCAATTTCGACGCCTTCGTCCCAAGTGATGCCTAGCCAATTCATCGCGTCCAGCAGTTGATTGTAACTCTCTTCACTGTCGCGTTCCTGATCCGTGTCTTCAATCCTGAACACAAACTTGGCGTCCACACTTTTCGCAAACACCCAGTTAAACAGCGCGGTTCGTATCAATCCGACGTGTGGCGTGCCAGTCGGCGATGGGCAAAATCTCACCCTTACAGTTTTATCGCTTATTCCTTTCGGTAAGTCATACTCATGTTTCATGTGTTAAGTATAGCACAAATGGTAATGAGTAATGAGTAATGAGTAAGGAGTAATGAGTAAGGAGTAATGAGTAATGAGTAATGAGTAATGAGTAATGAGTGGTGAGTGGTGAGTGGTGAGTGGTGAGTAATGAATAGTTAATAGTTAATAGTGGAGTTAGGTGTAAAAAAGTGGTGGTGAAATTGTATGGTATTTCGTGTATACTTATTAATACATGTTTTTTATTGGGGGTATTATGAAGAAGGTGACTATTTTTGGTGCACTCACTCTTGCTGTCGTTTTAATTTGTTTCGGTGTCTATATGTATGCACAAAATGGTGCAAGTGACAGCGCAAATTTCAAAGAACCTACTCCTCAATCTGTTAAAACAGATGTCACAATCACCTTGCATACAGATGATGAAACTACAAAAGTTCAAGAAAAAATAGGTGACTTTTATAGGAACTTAACTATTCCTACAAAAGATGGAAAAGTGTTTGCAGGATGGTATACTGCTTCAAATGCAGGTGAAAGAGTAAACTGGTTGAATATTGTGCCCGAAAATGACACTGAGTTATATGCAAGATGGGTCACAGTGAAAGAAAATGCTGAAAGCGCACGTGGTGTGCCAGTTTTAATGTATCATTGGTTTTATGACGACCCAAAAAACGCTTTGGATGGCAACTGGTATGATATAAATGAGTTCAAAAAACAGTTGCAATATCTGTCAGATAACGACTTTTACTTTCCCTCGTGGGATGAATTGGACGCATATATTGATGGAAAACTCAATTTACCTCCTGCGTCTGTCATTATCACAGACGACGATGCTATGGAGTCGTTCATCAATTTGGCAGTGCCTCTAATTGAAAAGTCAAAAATACCTGTTACGTCGTTTATGATTAGCATTTATGGTCATGATTACAAAAACACCAAATATATAGTGAGCGAATCGCATACTCATGACATGCACAGACCTGGTGCTGATGGAAGGGGAAGGATGGTCAACGAATCTGTTGATGTAATTCGCGACGACTTGCTAACTAGCAGGAAAACAATCCAAAACTGGACTAAAAAGCGACAAGGTTTAGATACTGGAAAAGTGGAAGTCCTCGCATATCCATTCGGTCACTACAATGACACAGCAAAACAGGCACTCAGCGCGGAAAAGTTCAAATTAGCATTCACTACGGAATATGGGCGCGTTACAATCGGCGCAGACAAACTTCAACTTCCGCGCATCCGCATGTCTGATGGCGAGGGATTTGAGAGTTTCAAAGCAAAAGTTGATTAGAATATTAGCGTGCAATGTTATTAAAGGCATTCGCCTATCGGCTCATGCTATTTTGCGCTCACATTAAGTTCGCAACTCTCACAAAACTCACGTCAAGAAAAAATCTTGCGAGAAATGTACGCCTGCTAGGCGGACGCCTTTGGCGTCCGCCAACTTGCGCGTTGCTACCGCGCGCGCGGTGAAGTTTACCCTACTTCTCGTGCGTAGTGCGTGAAACACTTTTTTGTTTGTCATCTAGGTAGCGTGCAAAGCACGCGACACGGGATCTGGCTTCTTAGAAGTTAACGTACATTCTTAGTGATGCAGATCCCGCATCACATTCGCTTGCGGGATGACAAAATGTGGAGTCTTGCGGGATGGTAAGGTACTTCTTACTACATACAAAACGGAGTTCACACGCTACGCGTGCTCACGCTTTGATTTCACGACCCACGTTCGCGTTGCTACCGCGCGCACGGTGCAGTTTACCCTACTTGTCATCTAGGCAGCGCGAACGAAGTGAGCGCGACACGGAATCTGCCATCAAGAGCTGCACGTGTTTTCTTGGCAATGCAGATTCCGTGTCGCATTCGCTTGCTAGATGACAAGGGGGTACTCAGAATTCCGCACGTAGATGCGGAATCTTAAAACAAAGTATTCGCATCGCGAATGCGATTTAATCGCATTGCTACGCAATACTTTTGGGGCTAGACTAGTTGAAGTTTGTCTGTTATGCTTAAAAGGCGAGGTGAAACTATGAAAAATAAGTATGTATTTTGTTCAAGAATTTCTGAGGCGAAATTTAGACAGATTGTAAGGTG
>JAISFQ010000109.1 GCA_031263495.1 Candidatus Nutricula glyptotermitis | reverse complement strand
GCAACCTATTTCTTGCAGTATCTTTACTATCTCATCGCGCGAAACATCTACTCCGAGCAGGCGTTTTACCTCAGTAATCGGGAAATCGACAGGAACAGGTGGTGTAGTGTAATTTACGTCAAATGCGACACCTGAATCCGTGCCACCGCCATACTTTACAAGCAGTTGAACAGCCATTTCTGCTGCTGCAACTTGCAAATCAGTGTCGACACCGCGCTCATAACGGAAGGACGCTTCGGAATTGTAGCCGTGTCTGCGAGCGGTGCGGAAAATGTGTTTTGCGTTGAAATGTGCGGCTTCGATGAAAATTGAGGTCGTTTTGTCCGTAACTTCGGTCGATTCGCCACCCATAACGCCTGCTAAACCGATAGGTTCTGCGCGATTGTCCGTAATTGCAATGTCGTCAGATGAAAGTGCGTGCTCTGCGCCGTCAAGCGTCGTAAGTTTTTCGCCGTCCTTCGCAAAACGCACCGTAATAGGCAATTGTAACTCGTCCAAATCGTATGCGTGAAGTGGTTGTCCTAAATCTAGCATGACGTAATTTGTCACATCGACGCTCAGCGAAATCGAACGCATGCCTGCTCGCGTAAGCCTTTGTTGCATCCAAAGTGGCGATTTTGCTTTCGGATCAATGCCTGTCACAATACGCGAAACAAATCGTGAACAGGCGTTTTTGTCATTAACTACGACGTTTGGGTGCTGACTTGGCAATGTGTCGCTTCTTTGTGCACGCTTGGTTTTGGCGTCCTTGACATCAGTGTTCGTTCCTAAAAGTGGCATTGAACTGGAAGTTTCTGTGTGATTAGTAGCAGATTCGCGAAGTTTGAGCACTGGATCTTCAAAAACAGCACCTGTGGAATGCGAATATTCGCGCGCAATTCCGCGGTACGAGAAGCAATAACCCCTGTCAGGCGTGATATTTATCTCCAAAGTGCCGACGTTTAAGCCCAAAAGTGCAGCAGCATCGTCACCAGTCTGCAATGCATCCGCATTCGTTACATAATCGCAGTTGGTAAGCACTAAAATGCCTTCAGATTCCGTGCTCAAACCCAATTCCGCTTCCGAACAAATCATGCCGTTTGAAATGTGACCGTAAGTTTTGCGCGCTGCAATCTCAAATCCGCCAGGCAAAATAGTGCCATCAAGTGCTACGACAACAATCGCGCCCGCGCTAAAATTGTGTGCGCCACAAACGATTCCGCGCGGTTCACTTTCGCCGACTTCGACCTGACACCAGTTAATCGTCTTGCCGTTTTTCTGCGGTTCTGCCTGCATATCAAGCACTTTTCCGACTACCAAACGCCCCTGAACGGCTGGTGGTCTAATCTCTTCTTCTTCGATGCCGACCTTTACCAAATCCGCCGCGAGTTCTGTAAGTGTTGCGTTTTTTGGCACTTTGACGTGGTCAGCGAGCCAATCAATCTCGATGTTAGGCATGTAAACCTCCTGTTACGAATTGCCTTGAAAATCTGACGTCGCCTTCGACGATGTCGTGCATATCTTGAATAAAGTGGCGGAACATCAGTGTGCGCTCGATTCCGATTCCGAACGCAAAACCTGAGTAAACATCGGGGTCAACGCCTGTCGCCAGCAGGACATTTGGGTGTACCATTCCGCAACCGCCCCATTCAATCCAGCCTGCGCCACCGCTTTTCGCTTCGTACCAAACGTCCATTTCCGCGCTCGGTTCGGTGAACGGAAAGAACGACGGTCTGAGTCTCGTTTTCGCGTTTTTGCCGAACATGTGCTGTGCGAAAGCGTCCAAAACGCCCTTCATATCCGCCATACTTAAGTGTTTGTCAATCGCCAACCCTTCGACTTGGTTGAACACTGGCGTGTGCGTCGCGTCCAATTCGTCCGTTCGGAATACTCTGCCTGGTGCCGCGACATAAACTGGAACGCCTTTTTTGAGCAGTGTGCGTGCCTGAACAGGCGATGTGTGTGTGCGTAATACCATATTTAACAGGCTGTTCGCATTCTCTGAATCCTTAACCCCCTCTGAATTCCGCACACTCTCACTCTCCGAATTCCGCACTTGATGCGGAATCTTAGTAAAAGCGTGAGCGTTAGCGAACTCATTGCTTACAGTTTCGGCAGTGGGTTCGTCGTTATCTTGCAATTTAGTAGCGTCAACTGCGCCTTTTATGTAAAATGTGTCCTGCATTTGGCGTGCTGGGTGGTCAGGTCCAAAGTTTAATGCGTCAAAGTTAAACCACTCACTTTCCACTTCAGGACCATATTCGATCGACCAACCGAGTGAGACGAAAAAGTCCGCAATTTCCTCCTGCAACGTTTCAAGCGGATGCCGTGCGCCGTTTATGTTCGTTTTTATCGCTTCCGTCACGTCCACGCTTTCAGCGGCTAACTGCTCTGCTTCCAGTGCGTCCTTTATTTGGTCGGTTTTTGCCTGAAATGCGTCGAAAAATGCAGTTCTTGTGCTACTCACGAGTTTGCCCACTTCCGCTTTTTGGTCATTCGGTAGCGTTTTAATGGACTTCTGCAATTGCATGAGCGCAGAATCTGGAGACATGAACTTTGCCTTAATAGCGTTTAGTTCGCCCTGTCCACTAGCATCTGCGCTGGCGTCCGCAATCGCTTGAAGTGCGTTTTCAAGTTCGATTTTAATATCGTTCATGGTAATAGTTTACACGCTTTTGAGTGTGGGTGCAAGAATTAAATTAGTAATTAGTAAGGAGTAATGAGTAAGGAGTAATTGCGCTCGCTTCGCTTCGCTAATGAGTAAGGAGTAATTAGTAAGGAGTAATGAGTAATGAGTAATTGGAATCGGCATTCGCTATCGCTCATACTTTAATTTAAGATTCCGCATCACGCTATGCGCTTACGCGCTCCACTGTGCGGAATTCAGAAATGAAGTACTGCGTGACGTTAAGAGTACTTCTTTGTCATCCCGCGAGCGAATGCGATGCGGGATCTGTGATTAGCGAGAATAAACTTACAGCTTTTGAGAGCCAGATCCCGTGTCGCGCACTACGTGCGCTACGGGATGACAAGCGGGGCGAAGTGCCTTGGGGATGACAAGTGCGGTAAAACGTGTAGCAAAACAGTAAAACGTGTAGTAAAAGTGTAAAGTATGTAGTAAAACGGTAAAACGTGTAGCAAAAGCGTAAAGTTGGTAGTGTTTTGGTAAAACGTGTAGTTAAAAGGTAAAGTTGGTAGTTAAACGGTAAAACGTGTAGTTAATTGTTAACATTTGCATCGCACTTGGAAACAGAGTAAACTATTTAATAGTAGCAGTCGCTGAAAGGCGGACGTACGCAAAAATAGGTGGTGGGAATAAATGGAGGAGGAGTCTATGGCTAGTGAAATTGACAAGGAGCAGGCAGAAAAGTACGTGTTTGCTCAAAACGTGCAACAGAGCACACTCTTTAATGGGTTTAATCGTTATGCGGTTGCAGTTGTAACGTTACTTAGTGCAGTGCTTATTTTAGGTGTCGGTTTTTCGACTACCGATTTCGTTACAGAGGTTACAGGTTTTGTCCAAGCCACAATCGGTTTGGCGGGACTTGTGTTTGCAATTTGGGCTACAGAAACACGCAAAAACGCTATTCAAAACACGTTTTTAACATTGACTATCACTCTGATTGAAGTTGCGGGATTAGTAAATGGACTGGTCATTTTGGCTGCGAAAGTGCAAAACACCAACCTAGCGACACCGTTTTATTTGATTCCATACTTAGTGTTTCTGCTCGTGTTTTTTATAACATATGTGGCAAGTCATGCTTCGTCGGGAAACGGCGGTTCTGGACACACGAAAACAGTATCTTTTGCAGGGTTTTTCGTTATATTTATTGGTGCTTTTATTTTTGCAAAAGTATTCGGCACTGCGAGTTTTAACGCGCTTGATTCGCTAAGTGGTTCTTCACTTGGGCTTTCTATTCTTGGCGTTGGTGCACTGTTGAACCTTATTTTGGGCGCATTGTCTGCACTTTCATTTTATCGCAATCTGCTAGTAAAGCGGTTTGATATTGACCTATCTAGGCTTTATGACGCGGGACAATACAGTTCCTAAGCCTCGCGGTTTTTGTTATGCGCAGTTAAAACATACAGCAAAGAGAGTTATTGATGCATGACGACTTGCGGAACATTGCCTTCAAGCAGGTCAATGTCGATGCCAAAAAGGCGGGAGAGTTTGGCACTTGTGAAAGTGTCTACGCGCGAACCATCATCGAATATCTTGCCATCTTTTAAGAGCACAAAGCGGTTAATTTCGGGAATTATGTCGCTTACAAGGTGTGTGACTAGGACGATTTTCGTGTCGTGACCTGCGATATTGCGAAGTGTCGCGTGAAACTTTATGGCGGTTGCGATGTCGAGCGAATTTGTCGGCTCATCTAGCACTAGCACTTTCGGATTGTTAACAAGTGCGCGAGCAATTAGAAAACGCCTCGCTTCGCCTGAGGAAAGAGTGTCTAGCGTGCGGTTTTCTAGGTGTGAAACTTCGAGTAATTCAGCCATTTGGTGTGCTGTTGTGCGCATTTTTGCGTCGGTATTGTGGACGTTATATAAGCCTGTGCTTGCGAAAAAACCCGAGAGTATGCACTCAAAGCCTGTGATTAACTTGTGGAAATCGTATTGCAGTTCGTTTGTCACGATTCCAAGTTTTACACGCAAATCTTCTAGCACCCATGAACTTTCGCCAAACAAGCGCAAATGTCCGCGTTCGCTGGTGTATGATGGATAAATCTTGCGCGTTATGAGTTTTATGAGTGTCGACTTTCCAGATCCATTTGGTCCGATTATCGCGACGTTTTCGTCCGTGCTAATCCGCAAATCGATGTCACAGAGTATTTTCGCACCATCGCGCACCACAGAGACGTTTGCGAAGTCCAAAAAGTCGCCTGTTGCCTCTGCTATATTTGAAGCGAGTGTGTGTGCTGGTTGCATGGTTAAAGTTTAGCACAAGTTTTGTAATGCGAAGGCAAGTACTTGGGGCTGCACTGCCCCCAGTAAAGCAAAGAGCGAATGAATTCTATGCTAAACTTTTAATTAGCAAAAGTTATAGAGAGTAAACTTTTACACACAAGGAGGTAATGTGAAAAACTTACTTTTCGTAAATTCCTGCGTGAACAGGGAAACATCCAGAACATATCGCATTGGTAAAGAGTTGATTTCGCGCCTTATGGCAGGTGATGAGTATGCGGTAAATGAGTTGGTGCTGGAAGATTGCAACATACACGCACTCAACTCCAAAACACTGAACGAAAGAGTTAAACTACTTGCCAACGCGGACTTTACTAACGAAACATTTGCTTACGCACATCAATTCGCTACCGCAGATTGCATCGTGATTGCTGCACCATACTGGGACTCAGGTTTTCCCACGATGTTAAAAGCGTACATTGAGGCAATAAGCATTAATGGAATTGTCTACAGGTATGATGAGCAGGGCAACTCTGTTGGTTTGTGCAGGGCGGACGCATTATATTATGTTACGACGCGTGGCGGTTATGTAGGCGATGAAAACGACTTGGGTTTCGCAACAATAGCGCAACTTGCCATGTTTTATGGCATCGAAAATGCAAAATGCATAAGCGCAGAAGGGCTTGATATCGTGACAAATGATGCTGAAAAGATTGTGGAGCAGGCAATTGCTGGCGACCTCATCCCTTAGTTTATGGGTGCCCGAAGGTCTAAAGTCCTAAGTACCCCTTGTCATCCCGCAAGCGAATGCGATGCAGATTCCGCATCACGCGCACTTTGTGCGCTACGGGATGACAAACAAAAAACGCTTCACGCGCTTTGTGATGACAAGTGAGTGACTTTTTATACTTTGTTTTTACCAAAAACCACCGTCATTCTCCTCCAACTTGACACAACAATCATCGCTGTAAGCACATAAGTTGTTATGTTCATCACTAATGCGTATTCAGCGATCACACATCTAAAAACGAACACTCCAGGCAACAACATTACAGCGCGAATCGCAAATATTCCCAGTTTGTCGAAGAACAATACGCTATCTGTCTTTTTTCTGTCTCGCATTATTCGCGACGTTATGACAAAATCACTCAGTTTTAGGACGATGACAAGCACGAACCACGCAGGAACAACCTGAAAGTACGCAAACGTTGCTATGGACGATATTACATATACACCGTCAGCGATGACGTCTAGTTTTGCTCCTGTGATTGACGTGCAATTTAACTTTCGCGCCAAATAACCATCCATAACATCAGAAACTATTATCGCCGGAAATGTAACCATAAGTAACAAATCGTTTGCATGTCCATAAACAAAAACGTTACATATGTTGATTGCGAAGAACAACGAGAGCAATATTCTTAACGTAGAGATGCTGTTCGGGATACTTTTATAAGAAAACATCTTTCACCTGCAACTTATTAAGTGTATGCGATTTTCTGGTAGCAGCAACGACTCGGTCGCCCTTTTCAAATAGCACTTCAAGCACCAGATACGTCATTCCGCCATTCACGCCAGCAACAAACCATGTTTTCATATTTCGCTCCCTATGTTTATAATATTACACGGCGAGCGGGTGTGGTGTCAACAGGAAGCTGAACGGAGGTGGAGTTCCAGAATGTGTGGGTTGTACGATTGACTTACATTCGCGCTTGTGTCCCTGTTCTTGACTCCGCATCACGCTACGCCTGTCGGCTACGCTGTGCGGAATGACGAGCGGGGTGGAGTGTGTGCGAGTAGTGACAAAAAACAGAGCGCAGTAACATTGCGAATTAATCTTTTCCGTTAACAATTGCACTTGTGTCAAGAGTACGCTATCATTAATATAGAGCAAATTAACCATATACGAAATACACGGAAAAGTGTAGTCCAAATGTAAGGTAAAGAAATGGGTGTTGGGAGTCCAATTTACTAGCGCGTGCGATGGGTAATGTGTGCGTAGTAAAATACTATAAAACCACTTACAATTCCATAGCCCCGCGTAATTTGGGGAGGGGTAATGTTACGGAAATTGCGTACTGTATTGTTAGCGTCTGCGTTCATATTCGCATGCGTTTTATGTGTGTCCGCCGTAGTCAATCATGAAGTTTGGGCTACTAATGGGCAAAATCCGCGCTTGACAAAAGTTGCGGTCAGTAAATCTAGTGTTCAGGGCAAATTAGATGCTGCGCTGGGTGCTGTCGACCATTCGTCGTATGAAGTTTCGGTCGTAAATCTGTATGGAAAGGTGTTTCATTATAAAACACACGGCAAGGATGTGAAGTCTGTGAGCGTGCCGAACTTGCATCCATCTGTTTATACTGTCACTGTATCTGCTGTTGACGGGGCGAAAAAGGAAGTGAAAACGTCCAAGATATTCGTCAACATAACTGAAAAGAACAGTGATTATGCCAAGAAGTTTAGTGATTTGGGCAAACTTACGGCAGACAGGGCGAATTCTGTGAGATGGATGTACAGGCATGCGATTACTAGTGGTTCGCCTGCTGGAAGCAGCACTTATAAACCTAGCGACGTGGTGAACCGCGGTGCGATGGCGCAGTTTATGCGAAAGTTGGTTGGGTCGGTCGGAACTGACAAAACTCCTGTCAATCCGAAGGATATATCGCGCTTAAATGCGGATAGGAAAGATGACATAAGGTGGCTCGCAACTGAGCAAATCACTGTGTTGTCAAGCGGGAAGTACAACCCTCAAAATCCCGTGAATCGTGGTGCAATGGCAGAGTTTATGTACAAATTAGCAGGTTCACCAGGTGCGCTTGACAAAAGTGTTACATCAAAAAAGCATCACGTAGATCCTGCAACTGTAACTGCGGAAGCGGCGAAGTTCAAGAATGATAAGGAGTTGACAAAATTAAAGTCAAGCAACCCGAATCGTTATTATGCCGTGCTGTGGCTTGCGAGAAACAAAGTTACGCTTGGCTCGAACGCTGCTGGCACGTTATATAGTCCGCAAAACCCTGTGAACCGCGGTGCGATGGCGCAATTTATGCAAAAACTTTATGATTATGTGCTACTACCTGCGCATGAGCACGCAAAAGCAAGTGCAAGTTATTCATACACTGCGCATGTCGTAAACTTTGTGCCTGATAATGGAAGCGCGATTGACAAGCAAATAGTGGTCAATAATTCCAAAGTTCAAGCACCGAAAACGCCTGATAAGAGCGGCTACGATTTCGTAACTTGGCATACAAATGCATCACTCGGCAACGCGTATGATTTTGGTGCGCCAGTAACGAAAGATTTGACGCTTTATGCAGAATGGAGTGCAATTAAAAACACCGACACGAATACCGATTATTTGAGGCGCGAACAGTTTTTGCCGACTGCGTTTCTTGAAATTGAAAATACCGTGCGAGCAGACATAACAGAGATAACGTTTACGGACGCGAAACCTGCTATTTGCCCTGCTGACTACGCAAATGGACCTATAGATGCTGGTCATAATGCGACTGGGGACGTGCTTGCGTGCACTTCGAGTGATTATAAGCGCATTTTGATTGGTCAGGACGGTGGTGTCAGAGCAAATCCTATTTCAGACTACCTGTTTACCGACTTATTCTCAGCGCCGCAAATAAACGGTCTAGCAGATAAAACGCGCGATTGGGATAAAGTAATATATATGTACGACATGTTCATGAACTTTGGCAAAGGCGCGGATGTGGAGGAGGTTAAACTGCCTGATTTTCCAAAAGATTTTGGACGCAATGCAACAGATTTAGGCAAGTTTTTCATGTCATACGCAGAAGGTTCAACCGCTCAAACAATCACATTGCCCAAACTTCCAGACGGTTTCGGCTCTGGAGTTGGCACTTCACTTGTATCGATGTTCTACTTTTTCGGTAAAGATACAGTCGCAAAAAAGATTACATTGCCTGAGTTTCCAGTCGGTTTTGGACAAGAAGCAGAAACAACAAGCGACATGTTCCATGGATTCATGAAAAACTCAAAGGCAGAAGAGATTGCGCTTCCTGCGTTTCCCGATGGATTTGGCGAAGGAATCGAGAGAATGGGACAAATGTTCTTTGAGTTTGCGGCAGATTCGGCTGCTACAAAGATTGTAGTGCCTGATTTTCCTGATAAATTTGGGAGTTCTGCGCTTACACTAAGTGACATGTTTTGTGGTTTTGCTAGAAATGCAGCAGCGACGACGATTATAATGCCCAAAGAGTTCCCCGCAGGTTTTGGCAATGAAACCGAAAACACCCGCGCGATGTTCACGGAATACTTCATGGGCACAAATGTTTCCACGATTACTTTGCCCAAGTTTCCAGACGATTTTGGCAGGAACGCAACCATAATGAATTTTATGTTCTTCAGATTCGCCTACAATTCAAAAGCAACGTCAATCAATTTCCCTGACTTTCCCGAAGGATTTGGTAACAACGCAGAAAATATGAACGACATGTTTAACGCTTTTTGCACTACAATTACTCCATCGCTTCAAAATGACATCGCGTGGAATCACTCTACGCTATCCCCCGACAATTACCTAACCATGTTCTACAACGCAAGTATGAATGGGCGCAAGTTCCTAGTCCCTGCTGCAGCAGATTCTCAGATTCCATTAGGTGGCAGCCACACGCCGATGTACGCATTTTTGAGCGTTGCGCCTTTTGCTGCAAATATCATCGCCTACCAAGCAAACTATGTACTCTTCGACAAAGGGGACAATGGAATCGGAGACGAGACGCAATTAATCACCTACAACCGCCCCATAACATCGCCACCACAGATGTCAAAACCTGGTCGCGTGTTCGACGGCTGGTACTTAGGTAATGTTAAGTGGGACTTCCAGCGAGTGGTTACGACGAATATGGTGCTAGAAGCGAGGTGGCTGTAAGCGTGCGAGATGCACTTTACCTCACTGAATTCCGCACTACTCCACCTCAGAACCCCGCACCGGAAAACGCGCAGGAGAACGCGAGCGAGCGTTCGACCCCGCTTGACCCTCGCGAGGTCTTAATTAAAAGTATTGCGTAGCAATGCAATTAAATGAGTTCGCTACGCTCACAGGGTCGAATGGGGTCAAATGCTCATTCGCATTTTCCTCCATTTCAAGATTCCGCATCACGCTACACTTCGTTTCGCGGTGCGGAATTCTGAGTAGAAGTCTTGTGGGATGACAAGAGGTGATTCGCTTGCGGGATGAGAAGTAGGGGCATGTTGCCAAGGTGCTGCATTAACTATTTGGACATCTGCTATAATTAACTATTGTGTTAACGGTAAATGAACTAACGATATCGATTGGCGAACGGACTTTGTTCAAGGATGTGTCGTTTATAGCCAACGCAGGCGACAAAATCGGCTTGATTGGGCGCAACGGTGCAGGCAAAACGACGCTGTCCAAAGTTCTCGCAACCTCCGCAAACAACGAGCCCGAGGACTATTTTGACATCGAAGGTCAGGTCACAAAAACTGGCGTATTAGGTTATTTACCACAAACTGCGGCTGCTGGCGACGCGAAAATGCTTGCACTGGACAGAATCTTGGAGGCACGCGACATTCTGAACATTCAGGAAGCACTTAAACAAACTGAGCACGACATGACTTCGCAAAACGCCGAGATTGCCGAAAAAGCACTAGAAACTTACCCTAAACTGTTGGACAAGTTTGAGCAGGCAGGTGGTTGGGGCGCAGAAGCAGAAGCAATCACGCTTGCGCATTCGCTCGATTTAGACGATGAAATGCTACTTGAAGAACTGGGCAATCTGTCAGGCGGTCAACGGCGCAGAATTGAACTCGCGCGCATACTGTTTTTGAACCCTGACATCATGATTTTGGACGAACCTACTAACCATTTGGACATGGACTCGATCATATGGTTGCGCGAAACGCTCGCCAAATATCAGGGCGCACTAATCATTATATCTCACGACACCGACCTGTTAGAACTGCTTGTGAACAGGGTATTTTACCTAGATTCGCTTCGAGAATGCATAGATATTTATAACTTGAACTGGAAAAAGTACTTGGAGCAAATCGAGTTGGACGCCGAAAAACGCGAACAAGATGCAAAACTTGCTAAGAAAAAGGCTGGCGAATTAATCGCGCAAGGTAACAAAATGCGTGCAAAAGCGACCAAAGCAGTCGCTGCACAGCAGATGTTACGGCGTGGTGCTGCATTATTGGAAACCGTCGACGAGCGCAAAAGCGAAAAGGTCGCGAAATTAAAGTTTCCAAAACCTGCAAAGTGCGGCAAAATACCACTTAGCGCGCATAATATTTCCAAAAGTTATGGCGATTTGCAGGTATTTAAGAACGTAGACTTATACGTCGACAGGGGTGCGAAGATTGCAGTTTTGGGATTAAATGGTGCTGGAAAAACGACGCTGTTAAAGATTCTGAGCAGGCAATTGACACCAAATACAGGCAAAGTCGAAGATGGCTACGGTTTAATACTCGGCTACTACGCGCAGGAGCACGATTTGCTTGACCAAAATGTCACGGTTATGGAAAATATGCAAAACTTCGCCGAAGATTTGACCGACGCAGAAATTCGCAATGTTTTGGGCTCATTTCTGTTCGTCGCCGATGACGTATACAAGATGACAAATGTGCTTTCAGGTGGCGAATTGACGCGTCTCGCACTTGCAACGATGGTCGCCAGTAAGGCAAATGTCCTGCTACTCGACGAACCGACAAACAACCTAGATCCTGCGTCACGCGAACAGATTTTGGACGCACTAGCCAGTTTTGAAGGCGCAATCGTCCTCGTAACTCACGATAAAGGCGCATTGCGTGCACTAAACCCTACGCGCGTAGTCAAAATGCCCGAAGGTTTTGAAGATTTGATGAGCGACGAGTATTATGAGTTGGTGGAAAGGGAGTAGGTAATAATGAGCAATTGGGGTTAATAAGTTAGAAAATGACGCGTAATGCGTTACGCTAAACTCATAATTCTTGCAGGCGAAAACCATGTAAGTTACGTATCTAACACCGAAAAACATCTGCGTGTGCTCGAAGCGTATATTTAGGTGCACTTCACCTGTCATCCCGCAAGCGAAGCGATGCGGGATCTTAGAAATAGTATGAATGAAATGAATGCTTTTAGTCGCATTGCTACGCAATAGGGTCGAATGCTCATTCGCATTCTCCTTTCAAGATTCCTGCCTACGCAGGAATTCTGAGTGGGGGTTGTGCGGGTTCTGAGGTGGAGTAGTGCGGGGTTCTGAGGTGGAGTATGAACGAGAAGTACCTCGTCACCCCTTGCGAACATGTTGCCGTTTTGCAATAAAACGTGTACAATTTAAGTATGATGAACAGCCAGCAACACTTATCACACAAGAGGCAAGTTGACCTTGGCAGTTTTTACACTCCTAAGTCGATTGTCGATTTGACGTACTCTGTTCTGAAACGAAATGTGAAAGATTTAGAAAACTGGACAATTTTCGATTCGTCGTGCGGTTATGGTTCGTTTTTGGTAGGCGATTTTGGCAAACGAAAGATTGGTGCTGATGTTGACGAAAGTGCGTTAAATGAAGCAAAAAGTAAGACAAAAGATGTTCAAATTTACAAAGCAAACTCACTTCAAAATATCGCGCGACAAAATTACAACATCGCAACAGATGAAAAACTTGTTATCATAGGCAATCCGCCATATAATGATGCAACATCTATGATTCACCAAAAGACAAAAGACAAGTTTATCCAAAACCAAATTGACCGAGACGTTAAAACTCGCGATTTGGGCATGTCGTTCCTACTTTCTTATGATAAACTGCATGCTGATTATATTTGCGTTTTGCATCCACTTTCGTATTTAATCAAAAAAGCTAATTTTGCGTCACTTAAAATGTTCACCAAAAATTACAAACTTATTGACGGAATAGTTATCAGTTCACACGAGTTCTCAGACACATCACGCAGAACAGCATTTCCAATTCTAATCGCTCTCTACAAGCGAGGCGAAAAAATGGACTATGACTTTATTAAAAAGTACCGCTTCAAAACAATGGAAGGAACTGAGTTTTGTCTAGATGACTTTGATACCATTGCAAATTACATTTCAAAGTATCCGAACAAAAACTCAATTTCTGCCACAAACAATCCAGTTGCCAAATTTTATACGATGCGAGATATAAATGCGCTAAAAAGGAGTCGCACTTTTATTGATAGCGACATGTCAAACACGGTTTACATAGTAATGGACAAACTGCCATATTATTGCTACGTTGACATTTTCAAAAAGTACGCCGACAAATTACCGTATTATCTTGGAAATTGCGATGTAATTATTGATAACAGGGAGTTTGAGAAAATTAAAGATTGCTTCGTGTCCGAAAGTGTCCACTCAAACCCCATTTTGAAGCGTTATTATAAGTTTCACACCATTTCAAATGCAACGCAAAAAATTGAGAAATACTTTACCGAATTGCTAAGAGAGCATATTTTCACTCCCTAGCCAGCACTCCTACCACGACTGCCAGCCCCATTTGCTCACGCGAATTAAACTAATCAGCTGTATCGCAACACCAAATGTCATAAACAATTTGTTAAGTGTTGTTAATTTTTGTTAAATAATGTTAACTTTTGTTAATTATTGTTGACAAGCGTTAAGGTTTTGTGTTATGCTTTAATTAATGAGTAATTAGTAATGAATAATGAGTAATTGGTTTTGAGCTCGCTATGCTCACAATTATTCATTAAGTTAAGGAGGAACTATGAATGTTCAGGTGTCTACACGAATCAGCGAGGACGTAAAGAGTAAGGTGTTGTCTGTGCTTGACCGCTACGGCTTAGATCTGCCAAGTTATTTAAAAATGGTAACAACTGTTACCGCGACGAGAGGCGATATTCCATTTCAGGTTGGAACGCCTGAGGTCGAGGAATCTGCAACTCAGGACTTCGATGTGTCAAAGTATTTAAGCAAGTTACCGCAGCACAAAATTACAGTCGGAAAAGATGGCAACTTAGTCATATCTGACGATTTTCCTGAAGAGCTGCTCGATGCATGGGAGATGTAATGAAACTGCATAATATCTATTTTGGCAATGTGAATTACGAAGAAAAGCAAAGCGGCAAAGAGCGTCCAGTGGTCGTTGTTAATGTTGACGACAAAAACGCAGATGGCACTTATGTATTTGGCATATACACATATCGCAAATGGTTTAAGTCGCTAGAAAATGTGAAACGCTACCATGAAATCACAGATTTAAGATCCGCAGGACTGAATAGAAGGTGTTTCGTAGATGTTGCACGAGCAATTAATGTTGAAGCGGTGGCGATTCATAAATACAAACATCTAGGTGCATTGTCTGAAAGCGACAGCGACGCCTTAATAGCGAAGATGAAGGAGTATGAAAGGTTAGCGTAGCGCAAAATGCTTTCCTCAAGTATAAACTCATTTCTCTCGTTCGCCATAAGATGACGAAGGGGTAGTGTTGCTTTTCAATCGCATATTTGTTGTATAGACATTTTCCACCAGAATTTAGGATGCTACCGAGTTTTCGTTAACATTTGACATCAGCCCAAAACTTGTAGTATAGTTAACAGTACGCAATTGTTAGTAATAACATTTACGTAAACATAAGTGGTGGTGGAATAGGTAGAAGGCTAGGTTTTGATTGGAGGTATAGATATGATAAACCTATTAAAAGTTGGCGGTAGGGGTACTGCTGTAGTTTGTCGTGCGACAAATGATAATGTGCCCCCCCCCCCCCCTTATTGTGGGAGTTAAAGAATAACTGTAACAAGTTGTTATATGTAATGCGTAATGCGTTTATGGTTCTTATACTGTTGTTTGTGGCATTTTTGTTGAGCGGCTGTTCGGAAGATAATGCGTCGAAAAATACTGCTGAGTATTTAAAGTTTACACTTGGGACTGCGGTTGATAGTGTGCAATTAGGCACAACGTACAGCAACATCATTATTGCTGCTGATAGTGCTTCAAGTTTGTGCGAATATTCAATTGACGGCGAGACCTACACTCCTGTACCGTTTGACAATAATGGATTAGTATCTTTCTCTGCAGACACAAATACCATTTACTTTAAAGGCGATTGTAGAAATTCAGGAGGTTCAATTGCGTATATGTTTGATGAGGCTTTTCCAGACAATTCTGTTCAGTTAAGCGGAAGCATATTAGCCATCATGGGTGGCGAGCCGCTTACTACTGTGAATTCCATGTTCTCTGGCACTTTCTATAAGAGTAGATTAACTGAAATACCAGCAGATTTATTTGCAGGAATAAGTGGGGAGCCAAAGGAAAATATGTTCTTTGACACTTTCGCATTTAACAAACTTGCATCAATACCAGATGGGTTGTTTAGTGGCATTAGCGGTGCTCCTGCAGAAGGTGCTTTTGGGCAAACGTTTTACAACACGCCATACCTTAATAAAATTGGCGACTTAGGTATGGATATAACCGAATCGACAGTGGACGAATCTGTTTACAGCGCTATGTTTGGCGTTGCTGGTCGAGATGAAAGCGTAACTGAGATCACAGTTCCAGAGGGCGGTTTAATAAACCTATTTACCGAACCTGGCAATAAATTCACAAGTCTTGTAGAACTTTACAATGGTAACGAAAACGGTGCGTTTAGTGATTATAGTGCACTTGGCATGGACGGATGGAGCACCAAATACAGCGATTACAACGCAATTCCTGACAGTTGGAAATAAGGGTAAGTACGACTGGATGTGTATGGATTGTAGCAAGCGATTTCAGATTAAGTAGTGACTTGGTTAAGCGTTATCAACTACTCCTTCGCCAGCACTCCTACCACAACCGCCAGTCCGATTACCAAAAACCCTGCACATGTGAACCATACTGTTTCGTAACCAGTCGCGGTAATTATGCCATCAGGAGTTGCGCCGACTTTCAGGAGCGAGAGAAAAAGTCCCGAGCCGAGCGCACCGCCTAATGTCTGCGCGGAATTGAAAAGCCCAGTTGCGATGCCATGCGTGCCTTTCGGAGCGCGTTGTGGAATGATTACGGGTATTGCAGCGGAAATGACACCGAGCCCAATGCCCACGAGCACGACAAAAAGTGCTAACTTCGCGATACTAGTGCCGAAAATCGCCCACTCCAAAAACCCTGCGCTTCCTAAAATAAAGCCTGCAACCAGTCCGCGTTTTGCGCCGATGCGGTTGATAATTAATGGCAGGGCAAGTGCGGCGATGACCGTCATGACTAAAATCGCAGTTTGCGTGATGGAAATTGCGCTTGCGTCGTAGCCATAACCATAGCCCGTTTCTTCAGGTTTTGCGTCCAAAAACGTCGCAAGTGGTGCCAAAAAGCCATAAAACACTGCGCCGTAGCAAATCGCGCCTAAGTATAGCGGTCCAAGTTGCCTAGAAAATAGCACATTTACATCGATTGCAGGGTGCTCAGTGCGCTTTTCGTAACGATACCAATATGCGGCGATTGCACCAGCGATTACAAGCGCAGCACCACCAATCAGCGACTCAGTTCCACCTTCAACTATCTCAACGAAGCCGATAATCGTGACGAACATTACAGCACCGAGCAACACAAACCCTTTCGCGTCGATATGCGAATCTGCGCCACTCACAAACTCTGGCATAACGAATAACACCAGTAAAACCGCTATAAATATGAGCACTGGAATAATCACAACGCACTGCACAAGGCTTCCGAACGCGCCAAAAATAAAGCCCGCCGAAGCCGTCCCAGCGACCGTACCGACAGTCAGCGTCGCGATAATCGCCGAAACCGCACTCGTCGCACTTTTGCCCTCCGTTTTCGCATGCACAAGCGCGATATGCAACGGTAACCACACAGCAATCGGTCCATTTAATAGCCTACCGACCAGCACAATTGCCCAAGATTCAGTAATCACGCCTGCCATAATCAGCAAAGTCGCCACCAGCACGATGCTAATCACTATGCGCAATATTTTTCTGTAACCTTTTATATCGCCAAGGCGCGTCAGAATCGGCACAAACAGCGCAGCAATTGCGGTCGGAATCGTGTTGAACAGCGTCAACCCCGAAGCATCCACGTTCAACAACTCGCCAAACTTCGGAATCAGCGGCTCATAAAACCCCTGCGTAAATCCGCTCACAAACTCAATCACGACGATCGTCAGCACCAGTTTGAACTGATTACTGCCTGTTCCTGCCCTAGTTTCCGCACTGCGTGCTTTCTCTAAGTTTTCAGTCATATTTCACCTTTCGTTATCTACTGCTTAATACTTTACTGCGGTTGCGATGCAAAATGTGCGAAATATTAACGTTTACACACAGAATTAAGTGCGAGTTTTGGTAAAACGTGTAGTTAAATGGTAAAGTGTGTAGTAAAACGGTAAAACGTGTAGTAAAAGGGTAGCACTACTTTTCTGTGTTTGTCTTGCTTCTTAACTCAAACGGTGCGATTTAAGTAACAACATGCTATACTATATGTATGCAGAAAAAGATACGGTATATTGACCTATTCGCTGGACTCGGAGGTATTCGCATAGGCTTGGAACAGGCGTTAAGTGCTTGTGGACTTGAAGGAGAGTGCGTCTTTACGTCTGAAATAAAACCGCACGCGATATCTGTATACCAAAAAAACTTTCCTAACGAACAAATGCATGGCGACATAACAAAAGTTGCCGTTGACAATATACCAGATTTTGATGTATTGCTTGCTGGTTTTCCATGCCAGCCGTTTAGTTCAGCTGGGTCAAGAAGGGGATTTTTAGATACACGCGGTACACTTTTCTTTAACATCGAAGAAATACTTATGCAAAAGAAACCAAAGGCTTTTCTGCTTGAAAACGTTGAAGGATTAGTAAGTCATGATAAAACCGACAAAAACAAGCCTATTGGCAGGACGCTTGAAACTATTTTAAGTCATTTGCAAGATTTAGGTTATAAAGTATCTTGGCAATTGCTAGACGCGAGCGAATATGGAGTTCCACAAAAAAGGAAGCGAATATACATTGCTGGTTCACTAAATAACGCAATAGATTTGTCGAACTTTGCAAAAACGCCATCGAAATTATCAGACGTTTTAGAAAGCATAACGGATGATTCGTTGCGCATCAATAAGCCTATAACACAAAAACTTTTGCAGAAATATGAGTTAAAAGACCTAGTCGGAAAACAGATAAAAGATAAGCGTGGCGGTAAAAACAATATTCATAGTTGGGATATTGAGTTAAAGGGTGCGGTGTCTGACGAGCAAAAGGACATTTTGGAAGCGCTTTTAAGGCATCGTAGGCGCAAAGATTGGGCGGAGTTAAAGCAGATAAAATGGTCCGATGGCATGCCTTTAACGTTGCAAGATATAGCATCTTTTCATCTTGGAGCAATATACAATAGTGACGGAAACTTACAACACTTAAAAGACATTTTAGATGATTTAGTCGTCAAGAAATATTTAGCGTACGAAACTCCAAAACAAGCACCAAACAGGGAAGATTTGCGTGGTTATAATATAGTTGCTGGTAAATTGAGTTTCGATATCAGCAACATTCTTGACCCTGACTGTTTAACGCCAACTCTCGTCGCTATGGATGTGACAAAAATGGCGGTAATAGATAAAAAAGGGTTTAGACGTCTTTCAACCCGCGAAGGTTTAAGGTTATTCGGCTTTCCTGAAAGTTACGACATATCGCCAGTTTCTTATACCGATGCATTTGATTTACTAGGCAATTCAGTCAGCATAAATGCAATAAAACTAGTAAGCGAAAGGGTTATTGAAGCGTGTTTCCTTAATGAAACGAAGCATAATTTGCCTGAACTGCTTGATGCCATTCCTGATCTGTTACAGTTTGCAACGGATAATTCGCTAGTGTCTGCTTAATTGCGTCAATAAAATCGTAGCGAGTTGCGAACGGCTGAAACCCCTGCGATGCTGTCTTAAAATTGTATGGTCTGATGTTCATTATCTTTCCTTGTTTAACCTGCACTCTCAGCGCATATTGTTTGCTTGGACATGTAATTTCCCAAATTTTTTTCAACCAAATGTTCTCGATTTTGAGACCGTTTTCTGTGAGAGTGTATCCGAAAATTAGGTAATCTGCATCGAAGCGATAAGATTTTGTCATAACGCTACGAACGTATGCATCAAAATTTGCAATATCAAAGTTTGGCGTTTTTGTAAAGTCAAAAGTTTTTATCTCCAACAGGTCAGATGCGTCCGATTTGCCTAAGTAAAAGTCTGGAAACTCTTGCGTATTCGGATTCGTTCGATAATAGATTTTGTTTTCCGACATCCAAGCACCGAGCCACTCCTGAAGCAGGTTGCCGACAGCACTTTTATCACTAACATTACACATAACATTCAGTAATTCAATGCTAATTTTGCCAGTCGCACCTACAATATGACGTTTCTGCAGTTTATCATACAGTTTTTGTGCACTTATCCCATACATGACTTAAAGTTTACACTGTTTTAGATGTGGGTGCAATGCAGCGAATCAGCACACACTTGCCTTACGAGCACATCGCGTGGTAGAATAATAATGTGCATAATAAATTGTCTACTAATAAAACGTTCGCGGTTATATATCGTGTGGCGTCGTGCTTGTTTGCTATTTGTGGCGTGCTCGTGGTGACTGGCGTGTTGGAAAATGCGATTGATCCAGTGCGCTTTCTCGCCTACACTGTGCAAAGCAACATTTGGGCGGCTCTGATGTTTGGCGTGCTTGCGGTGCGGACTATCGCCACTCCAAAAGGCGAAAGTTATGGGTTTTATCCGCGCATAGAGATGATTGTCACGCATGCGATTTTCATCACTATGCTGGTGTTTTGGTTCATTCTCGCGCCCTTAATGGCTTCGTCAATCGTCGGATTATTTACGTCGTTCGAGAACATGGCGGTTCATCTGATAACGCCACTTTTAATGCTTATTGACTATCTCGTTTTCACAAAGCGTGGCGAATTAAAGCCGACAGATCCCCTGCTCTGTCTCATTATTCCATACGTTTACATAGCGCAGGCGATGGCACTTGGGCTCACGCACTCCGTTTTCTACGATTCGCCAGGCAATCACTCATATTACCCATACAGTTTCATGGACGTTGACCTGCTGGGCGCATGGGTTATACCGATTTTAGCAGGTCTTACTGTGTTTTTCCTAGGCATCGCATTTCTGTGGCGGTGGGTTGATGGGAAGCTTAAGTAGTTAATAGTTAATAATTAATCGCTACGCTTAGTTAATAATTAAGATTCGGAATTCGCACTTTACGCTCATAACTAATGTGTGAGCCATTAGGCGAACTCCAAACTCAATTATTAATTATTAACTATTTAATTATTAATTCTCTCTTGGCGTGGTATACTCAGCGAACCTCGAAATTTAATGATAGACTATAAATGTGATGGGTTCTGGGGTTAAAACTCTAGGTTTATCATAATATGTAACAGTAGGATGGAATGAAAGGGGAGTTATGTATAACTCATTTAGCAAAGGAAACAGTGGCTGTATTCACAAAACAGCATGGCGTTCCCTATTCAAGGTATTATTTATAGGTATTGCCTTTTTATGTGCAAGTTTTGGCGTAAGCAACACAAACGCACAGGTGTACAATGACACTTCGCTTGGCGAAACTGCATTGGCACAAGCAAGCGCAGAAAGCACGCCATATTTGACAGGATTAACCGTTAAGCAAGGCGCACTGGGAAGGTTAGACTTCGCTATATCTGCGATTAATCACAACTCGTTTGAAGTCGAAGTTCACGATGAGCACAGCAAAGTAGTGTTTGCAAAAAGTTTGCCTAGTACTACGACAGCGTTCAGCGTCGCGAACTTGTATCCGTCATCGTACGCATTCAGTGTGTACGCTGTAAACGGTGCGAAAAAAGACGGCAAAATCGGTGGCGTGGATCTTGTAGTTCATGAAAAGAACAAGGACTATGCGAACAAGTTTGGCGATTTGCGCGGACTGGCTGCGGATAGGGTAAACTCGATTCGCTGGATGTATCGCTACGGAATCGCTGCTGGCGCTGACAAGTATAACCCTAGCAACACAGTCAACCGCGGTGCGATGGCGCAGTTTATGCATAAGTTAGTCGATTCTGTACCGAGTGCGAAAAAAGTGCCCGCAATAGGCGATATATCAAAACTCGCAGCGGACAGGCAAGCGGACATAAAGTGGCTCGCAGCAGAAGGAATCACTGTGCTTGCAGGCAACAAATATAACCCTGCAAATGCAGTTAACCGTGGCGCGATGGCAGAGTTTATGTATAAATTAGCAGGAATGCCAAAACCAGACCCGACGACTGCCGATTATAGCAAGATAACCGATATATCTAAACTCTCAGAACCGCGCAGAAAAGCGATTGCGTGGCTCGCGAAAAATGAGATTACAGTGCTAGATAACGGCAAGTACAATCCTCAAAACGCAGTAAATCGTGGTGCAATGGCGCAATTCATGCAGAAACTATACGACTTTGTGATACTAAACCCTGCGACCAAAGAAGGCACGGAAACTTATGCATACAAGGCGTATGTCGTTAATTTTGACGCGAACGAAGGAACAGCAACAGCCAGCATCGCGACTGCTCCTAACACTACGATAAAAGAACCTGTGCATCCTAGCAAAGACCACTGGGATTTCGTTGCTTGGTGTACGGACAAGGACTTGAAAAATGAGTGGCGTTTCGCGACAGACACTGTAAGCAGCAATATTACGTTATACGCAAAGTGGAAGCCACTCGTCTATACTGTCACTTTTGACTCGAACGAAGGAAGCATAATCGCCCCTGCAAACGTAAATTCAGGTGACACAGTCGCTAGACCAACTGACCCGACGCGCGAGCACTTTTTGTTCGTCGATTGGTATGCAGATGAAGAGTTAGAGGACGAGTGGGATTTTGACGCCAACATCGTGAACAACAATATAACTTTGTATGCAAGGTGGATTGGTGCCCCTATTGCGCTCACTTTTGACGCCAACGATGACACAATAACACCAGCAACTGGTTCTCAGACAGCAGTGACAGCGAATTATGGCGCACCCATGCCTACACTTACATATAACGACGGCAACGAAGTCAAGCAAGGAGTCGGTTATTTGCGTGCAGGTTATGGTTTTGAAGGCTATTATGACGACAAAGCGGGTGGCACGAAGTATTATAACACAAACGGAACGAGCGCGAAAGCATGGGACAAAACTGACTCAACTATACTTTATGCACACTGGGTCGCGGGCGTGTTTAACGTAACTTTCGATTCTGCGGGTGGCGATGATATTCCATCCGAACTGCTTCCGATCGACAGCAAGGTTTCAAGACCAGTAGATCCGGAAAGACCAGGTTATGCGTTCGTCGGTTGGTATAAGGACACTTCGTTTAATACGCCTTGGGATTTTGACAACGACGCCATACAAGGCAACACCTCCATACACGCGAAATGGGTAGATGGCATAAAGTTCACTTTTGAAGGCGAACCGCTTTCGTCACTTACGCTGAACGCCAATTGGGCGCCGAAAACTATGGTTTTGTGCCAGTATTCGACCAACAGCGTTAATTATACTACACTTTCCAGCAAGTCAATGCGGTTTGATCCTACGAACGAACTCTATTTTAAGGGCGATTGCAGGGACAGTAAAGGCACGTTAAGTAACATGTTCAGAGCGAGTTTCAAGAATTATACCTCGACTGTGCGACTGGACGGAAGCGTTATCGGCATAATGGGAAATGGCACTTCACTTGGCACAGTTGACAATATGTTTTATGAGGCATTCAGCGAGAACACGATCGCTAAAATCCCTGCATATCTGTTTGATAGGATTAATGGCACACCAAAACCTTACATTTTCTTTGATGTGTTTTCTGAGAATGCCATAAAAGTAGTTCCTGACGACTTCTTCAGCGGAATCAAGGGCGCACCTGCATCATGGATGTTTTCAAGTGTTTTTTATGGTAACAAACTAGAAACACTGCCTGAAAATCTGTTCAGTGGAATCAAGGGCGCACCTGCAGAAATGATGTTCAGGAGTGCATTTTGGAATAATCAACTAACGGAAATACCAGAAGGGTTTTTCGATGGAATCGTTGGTGCTCCGAAAGAAGACATGTTTATAAGGACGTTTACCGAGAATCCGAAACTTGCTAAGATTGGCGATTTAGGCATGAACATAACTATTCCAGCCAGTAATGTCTCTGTGTATCGAGACATGTTCAAGAATGCAGGAACTGACCCAAGCGTTACATCGATTGAGTTGCCAGCAGGTGGACCAGTTGCATTGTTTACCAATAACCCGTCGGTCAGTGTCAATTCGCTCGCGAAACTATATACTGGCACTACCACTAACGAGGCATTCGGTGGTCACGGTTGGGGTAAAAAGTATGCAGGTTATTCCGCGATACCGAACAACTGGGGAAATGGTCAATATTTCAGAGTCTCCTTCGATTCGAACGGCGGAGAGCCAGTCGAAGCGCAGGATTTGTTTGGTGGCAGCAAAGTCGTTCAACCGAATGATCCATATCACGATGAGTATGCGCTGGTGGGCTGGTATAAAGAGCCAACTTTGACCACGCTGTGGAACTTTGACAGCAATACCGTCTCGACTAACATGACCTTATTCGCCAAGTGGACGGAAGGCATAAAGTTTACACTAGAAGGCAATGCTTTGACTTCGCTCACTTTGAATTCGTCATGGAATCCTAAGAGTTGGAGTGCATGCAGATATTCCGCTGCTGGCTCGAGTTTTACCGCCATGTCAGGCAGATCACTAACCTTCTCGTCGACAAAAACCATGTTTTTCAGGGGCGATTGCAGAGATAACAAAGGAACGATAAGTTACATGTTCCAGCACGCTTTCGATAAATACACTTCGACCGTGAAATTGACTGGTGGCGTGATCGGCATAATGGGTAATGGAACTTCATTAAACACAGTCGATACAATGTTTCGTGCGACGTTCTCGTATAATGACATTTCTGAAATACCAGCAGATTTGTTCGCTAGGATTAGTGGTACTCCCAAGGACTCCATTTTCTATGACGTTTTAACAGACAACAAACTAAGAACAGTGCCTGAAAATCTGTTTAGCGGAATTGAGGGTTCGCCTGCATATGGCATGTTTTTGGGCGTCCTTTCCGACAATCTGCTAGAGGCGATTCCTGCTAATCTGTTCAGCGGAATCGCTGGCGCACCTGCACCATGGATGTTCAGAAGCGCATTTTGGAACAACCCGATAGCGGAAATTCCAGAAGGGCTTTTCAGCGGAATCGCTGGTCCACCTCAAGAAGACATGTTCATTCGTACTTTCATGGACATGCCACTGCTTCGTAAAATAGGCGATCTTGGCATGAACATAACTGAGCCGACCGATAGCATGAGAACGTATAGCAACATGTTCGCAGGGGCTGGAACTGACCAAAGCGTCGCAAAAATCGAACTGCCAGCAGGTGGACCGATTGCGTTGTTCACAGAAGATCCAGCACCCAACGTCGATTCGCTTGACAAGTTATATGCTGGGAGCGAATCAAACACCGCATTCAGCGGACTTGGCTGGGGCTTGAAATATGACGGCTACACAAGCATTCCGTCGACTTGGAGCAACGGAAAGTTATTTGCGGTAACTTTCGAGCCCAATGAAGGAACGCCTGTCGATACGCAGTTCATTTTCGTAGGCGCAAAGGTTACAAAACCTGCCAACCCAAGCAAGCCAGGCGCAACATTCGTCGGCTGGTATACAGAGCCTGACTTGTTCAACGCATGGAACTTCGAAACGAATTTAGTATCGGACAACATGACGCTGTACGCAAAATGGCAATAAAACCGCATTTATAATTCAAAAGTCAGGGGGAGCACGCAAAAGCGTGCTCCCCTTTTTGACGCTGAGTGAAGTTTCTTTCGTCATTCCGTGCCACAAACGCACGTAAGTGCGTGAAGTGAGACACGGAATCTTAAAACAATGCGTGAGCGCAAGCGAACTCTTATTCTATTGCACATTCGCGCTAATTTTCCGGTGTCATGCTTTCTCGCTTTCTTTGTCAAACATTCCAAGGCACATCCTGATTTAAATTGTAGCACTTAAATCAGGATGTTCCAAGTGTGTTTGCTAGTCCTGTTCTAAAACTACAGAATTATCCAAACTTTTTTCGCTGTCGCTTTCACTCAAGTTACTGGCAACTGCTGCCTCTGTACCTCTTATTATACCAGCATCAATGTCCGCCTGTATTTTATCACGGAAGGCAATAGCAGCTTTTCCGCCTTCTTGAACTATATATGCATATACCATGCCAAGAGTTACAGCAATTACCCAGTCAGGATATCTAAACGTAAAGAGAAACAGCGAAATCAACGCAGAAAAGAAAAGCAATAAAAATAAGACATTAACAATCACACTTCTGCCTGTTTTAGTGAAAATCAAAAAAATCCAATAAAGTGCATATGCAGCGATAATCAACAAAATCGGCAAAATATATACTATGCTTGACATGGTTTTCCTCCTTAATCGTCCTCATACTCTATGCCAAAGAATTTTACCTTTGCTAGTATAGCAGATACAAGCGTACCGACCATCACTCCACTCATAACAATGAAGAAAACAAGTTGTTCGACTGGCAAAATGCCTGAATTCTGCTTTCCGATTACTATCACGCCTATCACGCACCCTGCTGCAGACAATATCAAACTCGCGTAAACAGCTCTTTTGTACTTAAGTTTTGCTTCCGTTCGTCTAAGGAATATAATCATGCCTATAAAAACCCCTAATGCAAAGATTAAGATACATTGTGTACTTTCAGGTGTCATGTTATTTCATAATCTCCTTAGCAAGGCTGTAGCAATTCGAAAGCCCATAAGTGTTAACAAATATACCAATTACTAAGCCCATCGCTTGCCCTAAAATGAGCCTTTCTGTTCTTGTTGCAGCTAGAGGTGTTTTTACTACAGCCAACATGTACTGTAGCATTTTCTTGACTCCTCCATGTGCATTTACAAAATTGCGCACAACAGCAATTTTTTTCATTACGTTAGCGAGCATAGATGCAAGCCTAGCGGGACCAAACCAAATGAGAGTAGCAACCCCTACTCCACACAATGCAATATTTGTTGCCCACCACAATACGCTTGGATCCGCCGTAACAGGGAACTGTGTATTCTCATCAAACCCAATCACTTGAACAACTGCATTGTTAACTATCTCATAATGAGTATCTATATCATTTCCAGTAGCATCTTTAGCCCAAGGAATGTCAAACTTAGCAACTGTTGTTAACTCATAAACGAACTCGTCATTTTCATCTGTCACAAACTCGCCTTCTTCGTCAATTTTTGGTAAATTCTTTCTGATGTCTACTGAACCATCAGCGTTTAAGAACGGTATGCCGTCACTTATTTCATAAGTGTAGCGATTTGGTGCGTCCTTATTTGGAATTACTGTATGAATCCTTGTCTGTTCATCAGTCGTTTGAACTGCAACAGTCGTTTCATCACTATCATTTGCTCCATAAGTTACAGTACCATCATTTGTAATGACTGCTTCTGCATCAGATGCTTCGTTCGGCAAAGATATATTAAACACGTTTGTGCAAATTTCACCATCGCCTTCTAGTGGAATTGACACGTCAACCGCATCAGTTTCAACTACCAACTCATCGCCCACCAACTCAGGCTCTATTATATCATCTGCACTTATTGCATCCTCAGAAACGTCAGATATAATATTTTCTACTTCAGTTGCTGCTCTTTCTTCCAGTATTTCTTCTGCATTAACATATGCAAAAGAACCTGCAACAAAAGACAGAGCAACTGCCATTGCTACTACTAGAGCAGCATTTTTCTTTATCTCTTTTGAGATGTTTACATGTTTTAACATGTTTTACTCCTATTTCTTGGCACATTATCAACTTCTAAGCATTCAACAGCCAAACTTCAAGTGCTTACTTAAAATTGTACTATACCTAAATCTCGTTTGCAAGTTTTACAAAATGTTACAGTCTACACCCTGACGCACTAAACATACCGACCGCCGGTAGGTTAATTAATAATGAGTAAGGATTTAATGAGTAGTTAGTAATGAGTAATGAGTAATGGATTCGGAGTTCGCTTACGCTCATACTCCACCTCAGAATTCCGCACAACTCCCTCTCCGAACCCCGCACAACTCTCCCTCAGAATTCCGCACGTAGATGCGGAATCTTAAACGAAGTATTGCGTAGCAATGCGATTAAAGGAGTTCGCTATCGCTCACGCACTATTTTAAGATTCCGCATCACGCTGCACTTCGTTTCGCGGTGCGGAATTCAGAAGTAGGAGTACTGCGTGGCATTAAGAGTACTCATTATTCATTAACATTTGCACTAATCGCCCTCAGCTTTTATCCTGAACTGTCAAGCTTGCGAGGCACATCTGACTTAAATAGAGCACTTAAATAAAATATGCCTATCGCTCTATACATCCTGCTCCAAAACCACAGAATTACTTAAATCTTTTTCATCTCCATTTTCTGCTGTTTTTGCTTGCATTTCCAGCTTCAGTTTCTTTATAGCATCTCTTGACAAGTCAAGTAAAAACACATATAATGCAATTATTGTCCATGCTATCACTTTATCTGGATATGTATAAGAAAATACACCAAGTAAAGCAGATGTTACATACAAGATAATACTTACAACACGCAAAACAACACTATCCCGTCCGTTTGTAAACAGTAAATACAGATATATAAACAAATGAGTAAATCCTAAAACCAAAAGAGGTGAAATGTATACTATGCTCGACATTGTTTTCTCTCCTAATCGCCCTCGTCTTTCAGACCGAAAAGTTTCAGCTTTGACAATATAGTGAATATAAGCGTGCCAATTATTACTCCTCCGCCATTAATGAGGAAAGCATTCTGCGTTGCTTCCCAAGAAAATGAGCTTCTTTTTGCAAATTCTATCATGCCAACCAAACTGCCTATCACAAGAATCGCTAAACTAGCGTAAATAATTCCTTTACGTCTAATGTTTGAAGCATGATGCACGACAAGCGATGATATACCTTCAATAACCCCTAAGACAAACATAAATACAAACAGTGCGGTTTCTAAATTCATGCTACTTTGTTGCTTTTCTTTCCGTGCTATCCGCGATTTCCAATTCATCACGTTTGCGTTCAAATCTCTTTTCCAACATGTGAAATAGTGTAAGCAATAGCACAATAGCAAGAGCGAGTGCAGGATCAACAAGATTAGACCCATCTCCTCTAGCAACCGCGAAAAATGCTACAAAAATAAGTGCAATTGAAAAAATATCGTACAGAACAGAAACAATATCACGTTTAGTTCCTTTTTTTGCGCTTTTTTTAAAAAATACCATCGCAACGCCTGATAACACACTTAGTATAAGAGTGCCAATAAGTAGATTCGTCATACCATACTCCTATACGAATATGCCTTTCGCAAGCAATTTTCCACAAGAGCCGAATCCTAAGAAATCTAAAACGTTCGTTCCTACAAACAAAAGAACAGCTTTTATGGCATTCCGCGTGTCTTTTGATAGAGAGTTTTTGTTAAGTATATATGCTCTAAATTTAGTAAACATACTCTTTACACCACCCAACTTTGAAACAAGTTTGCTGATTGTGGCAGACTTTTTAACCACCGAAGTTATTTTTGCTATAATTTTTGCAGCTTTCGCAACAACAAGAAAGAGTGAAACAACCTCAAATGCACATGTAATAATACTCCACCAATCTATCGCAGGATCCGCCGTAACAGGAAACTGTGTATTCTCATCAAACCCAATCACTTGAACTACTGCATTGTTAACTATCTCATAGTGAGTATCTACGTCGTTTCCAGCAGCATCTTTTGCCCAAGGAACATCAAACTTACCGACAGTAAAGAGTTCATATATAAACTCATCGTTTTCATCAGTTACAAACTCACCTTCCTCATCAATCTTTGGAAGATCTTTCTTAATATCCACTGAACCATCAGTATTTAAGAATGGTATGCCATCGCGTATCTCATAAGTGTAGCGATTTGGTGCATCCTTATTTGGAATCACTGTATGAATTCTCATCTCCTCAGCAGTCGTTTGAACTGCAACAGTCGTTTCATCATTATCATTTGCACCATAAGTTACAGTACCATCACTTGTGATAACCGC
>JAISFQ010000102.1 GCA_031263495.1 Candidatus Nutricula glyptotermitis | reverse complement strand
TCTAGGTTACCATCGTATAAATCGTCTATTAATCTGTTTGAGTTAACAATATCTGGAGTTGAGTTTTTGAAAAAGTATGATGATAGCGAGTATAGAAATCCGCGCTCAACTTCTTTGTTTGGGTAACCTAAAATAAACTCAGTACCCCTTTTGTTCATGCTTTTTATGGTAAGATAGCCTGCTTGAAATAATAGTGGCACGGCATCGTTTTCGCCAGATTTATAATCTGCGATTGCCTGCTCAGTTCTTTGGATGCCATTTTCAAAGTTTAATATATCAAACTTAACTCTTTGCATTTCGTCGATTAAGAACGTAGGAGTTCCAGATTGAAACCAGTAGTCCCTAAATTCGCTTATGTTTAAGACGTTCACAGTGCTAAATGGATTGTATACTTTTATGCCTTTACCTGTAAAATCGTAACCGTCGTATTCATCGCGAAGTTTATGAAGCGTTTCGTCATAAGTAAGTTCATTGTTATCTGCCAGTTTTTGTATTTCGGGAGCAAAATTGGCTTCTAATTCTTCTTGTGTAATACCGCAAATTGTAGCATAAGGAGTATCAAGTGATATATCGTACAATTGGTTTAAATCACTGAATACTGACAATTTAGAAAACTTAGTAACACCAGTAAGCATGGCAAAACGGATGTATTGATCGCTTGATTTAAGCACGCCATAAAAACCTCTAAGTTCATCTCTAAGCGTGGTTGACTCGTCCAATCCAGATTCTACGCGCTGTAACAGTGGTTTGTCATATTCGTCAATAAGTATAACTACTTTCTTGCCTGACTTTTCTGCTGCAACTTTTATTGCGTTTTGGAAGCGTCCAGAATACGTGTCAGCAGGGTTAACTAGGATTCCCCATTTCTTTTCAATCGACCCCAATGTGCTACGGATGTGAGTGTGTAATTCTTGTATACCGTTACTTTTATAATTCCCTGCGTTAAAGTCAAAATGAAACACAACATGCTCTTGCCATGCTTTGTCGCCCTTAGCGTTCTCAAGGTCATACGCTTCCAACCCCTTAAACAACTCCTTTTTGCCTTGAAAATACGCTTTAAGCGTCGTGAGCATAAGGCTCTTGCCAAACCTACGAGGGCGTGACAAAAAGATGAACTTTGCGCTGTTAGCCAACTTGTGCATTATGCCAGTTTTATCTACGTACACATACTCGCTCTTTGTAATCTCCGAGAACGTCTGTATGCCCAATGGCATTTTGCGTTCAACCATAACTTCAAACTCCTGCACGTCAATCGGCATCACTCGTCTACTCATGCGCACCTCCTTTATGTTAAATATTGTACCACTATGCATTACGTAATGCAACTGCGAGAGGAATGGTGGTAGCGTTTCACAAGCACCCCCACTCAGAATTCCTGCGAAAGCAGGAATCTTAATTATAAGTATTCGCAACGCGAATGCAATTAATCGCATTGCTGCGCAATAGGGTCGAACGGGGTCAAATGGGGTCAAATGCTCAATCGCATTTTCCTACGCTGGGTCAAATGCTCAATCGCTGGGTCAAATGCTCAATCGCATTTTCCTCCTCCGTTCACGTTCTCCTGTTTAAGATTCCGCATCACGTTACGCCCCTTGGGCTCCACTGTGCGGAATTCTGAGGTAAAGCATGAGCGCAAAGCGCGAATTCCGAATCTTAAGCGAAGCGCGTAAGCGCGAGCAAATTATTAATTATTAATTATTAATTATTAACTACTCATTACTCATTACTCATTACTCATTACTCATTACTCATTACTCATTACTCATTACTCATTACTCATTAACAAACTACTCATTAATTAAGCACTGCAGTGTCTGGTGTAGCATAAAAGACGGCAAGAAGTCCGCTGCTGATTAGGAATAAAAATGCTAGAACTTGCAAAACTGTGAAACCGATGAGCGAATATTTAAGGCTCACTAATTTGGCGTATTGAGAATCTGGGCGAGTTGCAAATAGTACGAGAAAAAAGTAGATTGCGTAGACGAAAAACATTATGAACGCAATCACCATCCCTGCATTTAACGCATTCGCTTTGTACGCATCCTCACCAAAGACCACGAAGTCGACATTATGAAAGTTCGGTCTAATAAAGCAAAAACCGCTCAAAATCTGTATGAAGAAAAATAAAATAAAAGTGAGTGGTATCAGGCATTTTATGTTTCTGCGTGCGTAACCAGTCATCAAAAAAACTGCCATTAAGTATACTCCTAACCACCCAAAAAACGCGTAAAATGCTGGTTGTTCTGGAAAAAACTGCAAGATGGATTTACCATGCGCAAGTGATAATTGTCTACCAATTAAAAATGGCACTGTCAAATCAAAAATCAACGCTAAAATGACATAAAATGAAAAATTCGAGATCCGCAACCTGAATATCTTTATCATACATCCCTTTTGTTGATAAAGTCAAAAAAATCACTATTGAGACTGAAGTGCCCATTTGCATCTCCTGGAAAAACGCCAGAAAGTGAGGTAAATGTGCGTAAATTGGAACGCATTAGCACGTCATTTCTGTTTTTTAACAAATTCACCTCTGGATGCAATTTTACTCCAAACTTATTGTAAACCCCATTTGTGATAATTTCTTGCAGTTCAAGCACGTCGTGATATGTTGCATGACCATAATTCGCAATCGCTAAAGCATGTCTTGTGGAAATATATGCATCGCTTTTTTGGAATGCGTAACCTTTTTTGAATCCCGAGTTTTCAATCAAATATGCAGCAGAAATTTTCACCTTATCTTGACTGCAAGTTTCATAAACTGGAATATCGCGTGGCAACATCTCGAGTTTGTCGCGCTCTATAATGGGGTTTTGAAAGTATGAGCCAGTGGAATGCGTGTCAGAATCGTCGGCATCATAAATCATGCCTTTTTTACGACGTGTAGCCAAAATGCGTTTCCTAAAATACATAGTTTTCACTCTTTTACCGAGTTCAATGTTAAACGTTTTTGACAATCGTTCATCATTTATCACGAGTTCAGACGCTTTTTTCAGTCTAAGCGTAATGTTCAGAACTATGTAACGAGGTGTCGGATAATACATAAAATCACTTTCAGTAACCGATTGCTTTATGATCGATGTCCTGTACCCAAACTGGAAATCAGCAGGTGTAAATACATTAATTGAACCATCCTTCCTGTCATAAACTTTTGCGGAATGCAAGATGTCCTTAATCTCGCAGCCGTAAGCACCGATGTTTTGGACAAGTGCCGCAGCAGCAGTTCCTGGAATGCCAGAAAGTGCTTCAGCACCCGATAAGCCCATTTTAACGCACGCTAACACAGCATTATCCCATAAATAACCGCCGAATATGTTAACAAAAGCGTAATCACTGTCTTCTGGATCATCAGTAGCAGTCAATTTTAAGCGTTGTTTATCGTCCATGTAGCGAATCACGGCACCATCAAAATAATCAGTACAGAAAATCACGTTAGACCCCTGCCCAATCAGTGCAACTGGAAAATCCTTCTTCCGTGCTTCATCTAACGCCTGCACAAGCACTCTTTCGTCCCACGCCGGAAAATACGTTTTGCACTCGACTGGTGCGCCAAACGTCGTGCACGCAGTTAAATCGTGCTCTTCGAATAGAGTAAGCGTTTCCATGCCCTACCTTGTTTCTTTGTGCGCTGTCTCCTTGTTGCAAGTCGGGCAATACTTATTAATCTCCAGTCTGTCTGGCGTATTTCTACGGTTCTTCTTGGTTATATAGTTCCGGTTCTTGCAAACTGGACACGCCATCGTAATTTTCGGGCGAATATCTTTAGACTTACTAGCCATTTTTCTCCTTTTACCATTATATATTTTACACTACTTCAATTTCATATGCAACTACCGCATGTTATTTCAGAATTTCGAGTGCATTTTGTGCTAATATATTAATGTACGAAAACGTGAGGTAGAAACGTAAGGTAATTTTTTATGACTGCGATCAAGATTGTTTGGTTGTGGTGGTGGACGAGCAAGGTTTTATCAGGAGAGCCTTCGCGATTTGCTACGCTTCTATGCACTTTTTCGCTTGTCATAACATCAGGAATCGCAATTACACCACTTAGTAGCACATTCGCAGATGATTTTTGCAACACCGCATCGCCACTTAATCAACAATCATGTAATGTCACTTTTCCTACTGATGCGCAAGTTTTGGACAGTAATTTGACTGCTGTTGCCAATAAAAGGTCTCAGATAAATGATAGTGCAGGTGAAAATACTTCTAATAAGTGGCAAGAACTTGAACAGGCATTTAGCGCAAAATATAAAGATGAAAGTTATGCAATTTACGCCGAAGATTTGAATAACTCTAATAATAAAATATCAGTTAATGCCGAAAATACGATGCAAACTGCTAGTGTTTACAAATTAGCAGTCGCATATTCGATTTTGAAGTCAGTCGCAAATGGCACAAGTTGGGATTTACCACTTTTGGATACGACTTTGGCGTTTTGTTTTGACCAAATGATAATTGAGAGCGACAATGAGTGCGCACATGCTTGGGGCGATCAACATGGCTGGCAAACTGTGACAAATGAGTTTAACCAATTGGGACTGGATATTGACCTTACCGAATTTACTACTGCGACTGCCACAGATATCGCCGAATTCTTGAAAAAAGTCTATCATGGCGAAGTTTTGAACGAGACTTTAATTGAAAAACTACTTACTGCAATGAGCACGCAACAATACAGACTCGGAATTCCAACTGGCGCAAGCGGAGCGCGAGTTGCAGATAAAGTTGGATTTATGGGCGACGTATTAAATGACGCAGGAATTGTTTTTGGAACAAATGGCGACTATGTTTTGGTAATTTTTACCGACGGTTACTCATGGGAGTCGATCGCTGAAACTGCAAAGTTGATTAATTCGGAATTCGCACACCTCCCATTTTGAATTCCGCACTACTCCCACTCAGAATTCCGCACGTAGATGCGGAATCTTGAAATGGAGGAAAATGCGAAGGAAAATGCGAAGGAAAATGCGAATGAGCATTTGACCCCATTTGACCCTGTGAGCATAGCGAACTCAATTAGAGGAATTCATTTCATTCATGCTTTTATTGCTCGCTTCGCTCGCAGGAATTGGAATTCGCCTATGGCTCATACTCCGATTTCACGAACCACGTTCGCATTGCTTGGATTTTTCAGTATGAAAAATCCAAGCCTCTGCTGTAAAGTTGCTTTTTGTTTAAGAGTTGCTCTGCAGTAGAGTGGCTTGGCAAGGCTCAGTCAAGCCAAGCCTTAGCGCAACTTTCAAAAGAACGAGCGCAAGCGAAGTTGTTTTGTGTGTTGCGGAGTAAAAGTGTGAGCGTAAGCGAACTCCTTTGTGTACGTAGCGAGAAGTGCTTTTAATGTCGCGCAGTACTTCATTTCTGAATTCCGCACCGCGAAACGAAGTGTAGCGTGATGCGGAATCTTAATTAAAGTATTCGCTTGCGAATGCATTTAATGGTGTTCGCATGCGCTCACACTAGTTTTAAGATTCCGCATCACGTTACGCCCCTTGGGCTCCACTGTGCGGAATTCTGAGGTGGAGTATGAGCGAGCAGTACCTTGTCATCCCGCAAGCGAATTCGATTGTACGATTAAAGGAGTTCGCCTTTGGCGACACCCGCAATGATGAGAGGAGTGGCACGTAAGTGCTAGTTTTTATCTACGCAAGTAAGATAAAAACTACCAGCGCGAGTATAGGATGCGTTCATAACACGAAGCACAGTGTTAGCAAAGAGGTCACAAGGCGTGGGTAGCGGGGTAGGTATGAAGTAAGTATACCGAAAGTATACTTACTTTGATACCTACCTCCTTTCACTCGCATCTAGGGTTACTCTCTATAATGTATGTAATATAACCTAGACAAAAACAAAATTGTTTTTCGTTTTCGACTTCACCAACAGAGTGTAAAGATGCTTTTTATTGTTTAATTACTTCAATAACCAATGTAGAGTTTGTTAAACATAAACGGCACTCTGGCAGGTACAGGAGAAAATAAAAATGATTTTGTTTTTGGCGGAAACAAAAAGACAAACAATCGGATGGAATAGTGTTAAGTTTATATCTTGCAGTAACATAACAGTGCACTAGCGAACTTAATGTGAGCGGATAATAGTATGAGCGATAGCGAATTCCATTAAATGCATAAGGAATAAAGCACCGAATTCCGAATCAATTGCGGTTAGTAGAATGAAGCGAATTCCTTAAAAATTACATCTTACGCACGCTAATCTTTACCTCATCACCATCACGCAAATCCAAATCAGTAGTTAAAGTCTCGCTCGTCAGCAATTCCTTAAACTGCTCAACTGCGACAATCGTGTCAGCAGGCAAAGTTAGCGATAAGTGGATGCGGTCGGCGACATCTAGTCCTGCGTTTTTGCGTGCATCTTGGACATCGCGAATAATATCACGCACGATTCCTTCATGGATTAAACTCTCAGTCAACCCCAAGTCAAGCACGATAAAACCACCGTCAGGCAACAAAACTGCGTCACGCGAAACTTCATTTTCCGCGCCCTGAATTACGGTTTTAATCTCATACTCTCCTGTTTCAAGCGCAATCACTCTGCCGTCATCTAGTGTGACAGCGATTTGCGCACCATCTGCGTGCCAATTTCCCTGCTTGGAAGCCTTAATTACGTGTTGTACAAGTGCCCCGACGCGTGGTCCCAACTGCCTAGCATTGACGTTCAGCACGTCGACTATGCCATAATCTTCCTTGCTGACGTGCTTCAAGTTCGAAAACTTTACGTCTTTTATGTTTAACTCAGTCTGCAATATATGCGCGTACTTTTCGAGTTCAGAAGCAGGAAAACTTGTAACGACTTCAAGTGTTTGAAGCGGTTGGCGGACGCGAATTGCGTGCTTTTTGCGAAGCGACAGTGTGCTGGACGTAATCGAGCGAATGATGTCCATTGTCGCGACTAAACTATCATCTGCGCGAAGTATTTGATCCATCTCACGGTCAATTTTAAGGTTCGGAAAACGCTCCAAATGAAGCGATTCTTTGCCACCCAAACCAAGCCATATTTTCTCAGTCACAAGTGGCGCAAGCGGAGCCATTACGCGAAGCAGTACGCGAAAAACGGTGTAGAGAGTGTTAAACGCGTTCTCGTCCTCGTCCCAAAACCTGTCGCGGCTGTTGCGAATATACCAGTTCGTCAAAACGTCCAAAAACGCTTCAATATGCATGCAAGCACCTGCAATGTCGTAACTTTCCATGCTCGTTTCCGTGTCCGTAACTAAGGTGCGCGTCTTTGCAAGTATGTATTTGTCCAGTTCAGGCAAGGAATCTAACTCGCGTGCACGAAGTACGCGTGCCGTATAACCAGCGGAATTGTTAGAAGCGTTTGTGTAGAGCACGAAAAAGTAGTAGGAACTCCAAAGTGGAATCAAAACGCGCCGTGTAGCATCGCGAATCGCCTCCTCAGTGACCTTAATGTTACCGCCACGCAGTATTGACGACGACATCAAAAACCATCGCATAGCGTCCGAACCGTCGCGCTTAAATACCTCGTCAACGTCGGGGTAATTCCTGAGCGACTTACTCATCTTTTGCCCATCATCACCAAGCACGATTCCGTGACACATAACGTTTTTGAAGGCATTACAATCGAAAAGCGCAGTCGCCATTATGTGCATTGTATAAAACCAACCGCGCGTTTGCCCGATGTATTCCACGATAAAATCGCCAGGAAAATGGCTTTCAAACCACTCGGCGTTCTCAAATGGATAATGCACTTGCGCAAAAGACATCGATCCTGACTCAAACCAGCAGTCAAACACGTCCTCAATCCTGTGCATTTGTGATTTACCACTAGGATCATCGGGGTTTGGGCGAGTGAGCGTATCGATAAATGGGCGGTGCAAATCTGTCACTTTTACGCCAAAATCTGCTTCCAACTCGGCAATCGAGCCATAAACGTCCACTCTCGGGTACTTTGGATTGTCCGACACCCAAACTGGAATCGGCGAGCCCCAATAGCGGTTTCTGGAAATTGACCAATCGATTGCATTTTCGAGCCACTTGCCAAACTGCCCATCTTTGACCTTCTCAGGCGTCCAATTGATATTTTTGTTCAGTTCAAGCATGCGTTCTTTGATCTTCGTCACTTTTACAAACCAACTGGAAACTGGCTTATAAATCAACGGGTTTCTGCATCGCCAACAGTGCGGATACGAGTGCGTAGTGCTCTCTTGGCGTATTAAAATAGGGCGTTTATTCTCATCAATGCGTGCAAATGGTCCTGTTACCTCGCGAAAATCTGCCAAAATCTGCTTGTTTGCGTCAAAAATGAACTGCCCTTTGTAATCTGTCACAGTGTCTGTAAAACAACCCGCTTCGTCCACTGGCGCGACTGGAATTATCTCTTCGCGCTGCAAAATGACCATATCTTCCTCGCCGTATGGAGCCATATGCACAAGTCCAGTTCCATTTTCAGTCGTCACGTGGTCGCCTTCGACGATAGTCCATGCGTTATCGCCTAACTTTTCCAGTTGTTGTGGCGAATTGTAATAATCGAACATCGGGTAATAGCGAGTGCCGATTAACTTTTTGCCAGGAAAAGTCGCAATGACTTCGGGATTTTCGCCAAGTTCTTTTTTGTATGCGCTAACTCTTTCTTTTGCAATAAGTAGATGCTGACCTTTGAAGTTTCCTTCACTCGGTACGACGCAATCGTACTCAATATCATGCCCTACTGCGATCGCGAAGTTCGACGGAAGCGTCCATGGAGTCGTCGTCCAAATAAGCGCAATCTCGTTCTCAAAAGGCTCTTTTAGGCGCACACCGACTGTCACGCTCTGATCCGTTCTGTCCTTGTAAACTTCCGCGTCCATTCTAAGTTCGTGATTCGAAAGTGGCGTTTGGTCGTGCCAACAGTATGGGAGCACTTTGTAGCCTTCGTAAACTAAGTCCTTTTTGTAAAGTTCCTTGAACGCCCAAATGACGGATTCCATGTAGTTTATGTCGAGCGTTTTGTAGTCGTTCTGAAAATCGACCCAACGCGCTTGGCGGTTCACGTAATCTTCCCATTCAGAGGTGTATTTTAATACAGACCTACGGCATGCTTCGTTAAACTCCTGCACACCCATAGCGTCGATTTCGTTCTTGTTCGTGATGCCAAGTTCGCGCTCCGCTTCAAGTTCTGCGGGCAAACCGTGCGTATCCCAGCCAAAACGCCTTTCAACGCGCCTGCCACGCATAGTTTTATAACGCGGAATCACGTCCTTCACATAGCCTGTCAGCAGGTGACCGTAATGTGGCAAACCGTTTGCGAATGGTGGTCCGTCATAAAACACGAACTCATTTGCGCCATCCGTCCCTGCTTCGCGGCAGTCAATGGACTTTTGGAACGTGTCGTCAGACTGCCAGTACGCCAATATCTGCTGTTCAAGCGCAGGAAAATTAACGCTCGGCTCGATTTTTTCGCCGCTTCCATCAAGTGGGTACAAATTTACTCCTTACTACTTCCTTGCATATAACCTCTTATGCTACCTTGTTGCCTATTAAATATCATAGTACAATTCGAACTCATACGGGTGCGGACGTTGCCGAAATGCTGCAATTTCCGCCTCGCGCTTGTAGTCAATCCATGTTTTGATTAAGTCGTCCGTGAATACGCCACCTGCACGCAAAAAGCGGTTATCGGCTTCCAAAGCGGCGAGTGCTTCGTCCAAACTAGCAGGCACAGTGCCGATTTTCTTAAGTTCGTTCTCAGGCAACTCATACAGATTCTTATCGACCGGCGCTGGTGGCTCAATCTTGTTCAAAATGCCATCAATACCAGCCATAAGTTGTGCTGCAAACGCCAAATATGGGTTCGATGATGGGTCCGGCGAGCGAAACTCAATGCGCTTTGCATGCGGATTGTCGCCTGTCACAGGTATGCGAATCGCAGCCGAACGGTTACGCGCAGAATACACCAAGTTTACAGGTGCTTCATAGCCAGGAACCAGTCTGTGATACGAATTGACAGTCGGATTTGTGAACGCAGAAAGTGCTTTTGCGTGCTTAATAATTCCGCCGATATACCATCTCGCAATGTCCGAAAGGTCGCCATATTTGCCCTTTTCATAGAACAACGGCGTGCCATCTTTCGCGAGCGATTGGTGGCAGTGCATCCCCGAACCGTTATCTCCGAAGAGCGGTTTTGGCAAAAACGTCGCAGTTTTCCCATCATAAGTCGCTGTATTCTTAATTATGTACTTGAACTTTACTAATTCGTCCGCAGCCGCTGTCAACGTGTTGTAACGATAATTAATCTCCTGCTGACCAGCAGTTCCGACTTCATGATGACTGCGCTCGACTTTCAAACCCGCGTCAAGCAAGTTTTGCACCATTTCGTCGCGCAAATCTGCCTGCTGATCGGTCGGTGGTACTGCAAAATAACCGCCTTTAACTCGCGGTTTATAACCTAAATTGCCTTCCCAATCGTCGCCTTTTGAGTCAGAGTTCCATGCGCCTTCCTCGGAATCGACCTCGTAATAACTTTTGTTAATGTCAGTCACATAACGCACAGAATTGAATACGTAAAACTCCGCTTCGGGCGCGAAATATGCAGTATCCGCAACTCCTGCATCGCGTAAATACTTTTCCGCCTTCTTTGCCGTGAACCTTGAATCCCTGCTGTACGGCTCATGCGTTACGGGGTCTACAATATCACCAGTTAACACGACCGTTTTCGCTCTCCTAAACGGATCCACATATTTAGTCTCCAAATCTGGAATCAACTTCATATCTGATTCGTTTATCGCTTGAAATCCGCGCACAGATGAGCCATCAAATGCAACTCCATTTTTGCATGCATCGCCTAAAAATTCAGCCACTGGCATCACTAAGTGCTGCTCAACACCGACCAAATCCATAAACCTTACATCCACATTAACTATTCCTTCTTTTTCTATCAGCACTTCCAACTCGCCGATAGCCTCTTTACTAGACATTTCTACCTTTCACCTAAGTGCCCTTCTATTTACCTTCATGTTATATGGATCTATGCCCTTTGGAATAGGCGGTTTGAACGCTCCAAGTGCTTTCAGTCTTGTATTTATTGCATCCAACTCGCCCTTATTGAGAGTAGTTTTATTTTTCACTATCGCACGCCGCAATTTGCGTATCGTAACAAAACCATCACCATCTCTATCACCGATTTGCAACACAATTAACTTTACCTCAGGCAACACTCGCACAATTCGTTTCCTTTCTTTTTGAAGAAGTTCCCGAGTTTTTGCAACTTGCCCTTCGCCCACCAAAACGACACCTGGTCTGCCAGTTCCGCGAAACACCATAGACATAGATTTGGGGTCTATCGCGACTGGTTCGTTCGGAAAACTCCACCCGCCAGTCGTGATTCCAGACAGAATGGCACTTGCTGCGCCTGGCTGCCCCTCTAACTTGTCAAAGCCAATCTTGTCTGCAAACCTTGACATTATTATTAACGCTAATAACACGCCAAGTAATGCACCAACAATTGGCATAAGCCACAGACCAAATGCAATAGTTAATCCGATACCTGCACCAATCGGCACAACCAGTGCACCAATCATATACAGCACAATTACAGGCTTTTCAGATTGCACAAACCTGAACACTTGCCTCAACTGCTTGATAGTTCCTTGCTTTTGTTCATTAGCCACGTATAATAGTTTACTCCAATTTGCACTAGATTGCATTAATTGTTACAAAATTAATGAGTAATGAGTAATGAGTAATGAGTAATGGTGGCGAATAATGAATAATTGGTGAGCGAATTTGAACGTACGTTCAAATTGTCGAATGAATTCGCCTAGACGCTACGCTAGTTAATAATTAATCGCTATGCTTAGGTAATAGTTAATAACGGAATTCATTTCATTCATACTTCTATAGCGTTGCGTGAAACGCAACGCGTTTGATTCGGAGTTCGCCCTACGGGCTCACACTTTTATAGCGCTGGCGTATGGTTTCGCCTACGGCGCAACAATACTTGCGCATTGCTTGGATTTTTCAGTATGAAAAATCCAAGCCTCTGCTGTAAAGTTACTTTTATATAAAAGAGTAACTCTGCAGCAGAGTGGCTTGGCAAGACTTAGTCTTGCCAAGCCTTAGCGCAACATACACAACAACAAGCGCATGCGAAGTTGTTTTGTGTGTTGCGGAGTAAAAGCGTGAGGGCGTAGCCTGAACTCCGTTTTGTACGTAACAAGCAGCACTCTTAATGCCACGCAGTACTTCATTTCTGAATTCTGTGAAGGAGGACGCGAGGAGCGTCCGACCCTCTGGAATCTTAAAACAAAGTATTCGCAACGCGAATGCATTTAATGGTGTTCGCATGCGCTCACACTAGTTTTAAGATTCAGCATCACGTTACGCCCCTTGGGCTCCACTGTGCGGAATTCTGAGTAGAGCATGAGCGCGATAGCGCGAATTCCGATTCCTAATTATTAATTATTAATTATTAACTATTAACTAACCGCATTACTCATTATTAGCGCGATAGCGCAAACTTCCAAAATCGCTTGACATTCCACACAAGAGTGTAGTATACTTAAAGTATACAATTTAAAATTTTGACTTAAATTAGTTATTAACTATTAACTATTAGTTATTAACTAATTAAAGTTTGGTGGTGGAGAACTTTATTTTGTTAAACGTAAAAGTCAAGGAGGAATTATGTTTTTAAGAATGAAACATAAGAAAGCAGGCACGAAAGTGTCTACTAAACTTAACTCTACCCTAATTAAGGGGGGGGGGGGGGGCACAGCGTATAGACGTGCCTTTTCTATCATGAACGCAAAACTTTCTACCCCAAAAAGCGTGAGCCGCAGGCGAACTCCATTTTTCAGCACGCTGCACGCCAATGCCAACGAAGCAACTTCACCACGCTCCAGCAACACACCGCATTCCAATGACCGCACCACACATCACCACGCTCCAGCAACAAGCCGTACTCCAATGACCGCAACGCACCGCAACGCGCGAACTCCGTTTGTTGCGGCGTTTTTAGCAGTGGCGTTGGTCGCATCGATGTTCAATTATGTGCCACTTCAAGCAGCAGATGTTACGATTCAATGCGGAAGTTCTGGTGACCAAATAACATACATTGGCAATGCGGGAAGTGCAGAGTGCAGTGACGAAAACGTCCTTACGCTGCAAGATGGCGCAATTGGAACTATTCAAGGAGAGACGACTTCTGCTAGAATAGAAGTTCAAGCAGGTGCAACAGTTAATATAACATTAGAAAACGCTAACCTAACAAGCAGCAATAACTCTCCATTTACTCTAAACGAAAACGCGAATGCAACAATAAAACTCCAAGGTGAAAACAGACTTACATCTGCTGAAGCGAACAATCAATTTGCAGCACTTAATGCACCAAATACTTCGACTCTTACTCTCACAAGCGCATCAGGAGACAAAAGCGCAGAAGGCATTCTAAAAGCAAAAACTGACCTTACTAACAGCACTTCTGGCGCAGCAATCGGCGGAAATCACTCTCAGCAAGCAGGAAACATCAACATAAATGGCGGAACTCTAATTGCCCTAACGCAAGAAAATAGCACAGCGATCGGCAGCAACGGAGACAAAAATGAGGACAATATAAGCATAAGCGGAGGTCTTGTTTACGCAATTGGCGGAGGAATCGGAGCAAATCAAGAAAACGCAACTCCTGTCACAATCCAAGGCACTCCAATCATCCTTGCACCTTATATTAATGGCTATGGCGAAGGCGCGACCGAACCTCCAGAAGGAGTGCTTATAGCAGATGCTGTTTCATTAACCGAAAAAGATGATAAAACAATAGTCACAATAAAAGGAAACTTTACGATTCCATCAGGCGCAACTTTCTATGTTCCTGAAAACGTAGAAATAATTCCTGCAAACAACTCAACAATTCAGATAAATGGCGAAGTAGAAGGGAAAATTAATGGCGCAGCAGTTGCAGACACAGAAGTTACTGAATTCACCAAAACTTCCATCTCAATCAAGAAACCTGAACTCCTTGCAAACGTAGATCAGGAGATAGAATATGCAATTTCAGATAAAAATGCTCTGCCCGAAAATGCTAACGAATGGACAAAACTAGATTCTAGCGACCAAGATGTGCTTATTCCAGTTGATAAAGATCCAGAATCCACTCCATATTATATATTTACGCGCTCAGCAGAAAACAGCAACTATAAACAAGGAGAAGCGAAGACTTTGAAAGCATCTATCTTTACAGTCACTTTCAACTCAAATGGAGGCTCTAATGTAAAAGCAAAAACAGTTTTAGCAGGCGGAAAAATAACAAAACCATCAAATCCAGTCAAAGCAAATAACTTATTTGCAGGATGGTATACTGATGAAGCACTTACGAACGCGTGGAATGTAGCATCTGCTATCACAAGCGATATGATTCTTTATGCTGATTGGACGCTTATAGAGGATGAAGAAGAGGCTAATGCTAACGCCGATACTACTACCCTTATCTTTTCTGGCAATGCTGATTACCCAACTTGCCCAGCCACTCTTGATGGCTATGCATACTGCCCATCAACTACGCCAGTAATTGATGTGCCATCGATTCAAGTATCAGTTGGTTCGAGTGGTAAGCAAATAAATGTGGTTCCGATAACAGTCAATCAGTGTTATAGAGATGGATACACACTTTTGGGATTTTATGATTCACCAGAAGGTGACACTATATATTGGAATCCTAATGGTACCGTAGCGAAAGCGAGAATGACTTCACCTGGTGGTACTCTGACGTTTTATGCTCATTGGGAGCCAATAACATACAAAGTCAAATACGACGTAGGTGTTGGAAATGCTTCAAAACCTGCCGATGGCACTGCCACTTTTGACAGAAATTATACAGTTGCAAATTATACTGGCACAGCGCCTAATGGTTCTAGGTTTTTATATTGGGCATTAAATGGTGAAAAAGTATTGCCTGGCTCAAGTCTTGTAAATAAAACCACAACTGATGGTGCGGAAATAACTCTAACAGCTAGATATGAAGACATGCTGAAAGTCGCAAATGAGAATGATTTCTTAGATTTAATTGCAACGCCAGGCGGAGATCCAGTCCAAAGAAAAGACATAGCAAGCATTACTTTCAAAAATACAACATTAACTGTTACAGATTGTACGAGTTCAAATGCTATTCCTGCTCCTATACAGAAGGTCGGCGTTAACTTTGATAATTTACAAGATGTTGATGGTGATGCTGCATATGGTTGTATAATAAATGGAAATGAGGTTATAGTAGGGCAAAAAGGAGGAGTGAGAGTAAACCCTAATTCTTCATACTTATTCTCTCACCTTTGGCATATAAACATCAATAATCTATCAAGTAACACTTCTAACTGGGATAAAGTGACAAATATGAGTTATATGTTTGCGTATTCTTATAATGACACATCAGCAAACAATCTTGGCGGAGGCAGAAATGAGGTCATACCTCAATTTCCAGCAGGCTTTGGTTCGCAGGCGACAGATATGAGTTACATGTTTTATAATGTCGGCTCTTTGGTCGCATATCAACAAACCAATTGGGGCTCTATTACGATAACGAACTTTCCTGCAGGTTTTGGAAGCGTCGCTACGAATATGAAAGGCATGTTCCAAAACTTTGCAGCATCGCCAACTGGCATAGCGAATGGCAATAGCAGCACGAATAATACTCTTGCAGTGACGATTCCAGATTTTCCTGCTAACTTCGGTGCTGCAGCAACTAATATGTCTGACATGTTTAACGGTTTCAATCGTAACAATAAGATAGTGAATCGAAACGCAATCACAAGAAACATCACTTGGAACGAGACCCAGTTCCAAAACTATAATGCACTTGATGACACGACTACGATAAGTTTGACAGACATGTTTACCAATGCATGGATGGATGCAGCACTTCTTTTGCCAGGCATTGCAAGCTCAACTAATGGATGCGCAACTTCAACAATTCATACAGACATGTATAAACTTTTAAGGGTGCATACTGGAAACTCTGCTTTCAACTATAACAACAACTGGGTGTGCTATAATGCAAATGGAGGAACGCCTGCTCCCCAGCCAGTCCAAGTGCCATATAACACTGCTACATCTCAGCCCACTAGCCCAGAGAAAACTGGTTTTGCACTCATAGCGTGGTATACGAGTCAAGATTTTACTACACAGTATAACTTTACTTCTAGCGTAACTCAAAATATAACGCTTTTTGCAAGTTGGGGCTATTATGTAACATTCGATACAACTGGAGGTTCTGCCGTGCCACAGCAATCAATCGTGCCAAATGGGAAAGTGGCTAGACCAGCGAATCCGACGAGAAGTGATTACGTTTTTCTTGACTGGTATAAAGATTCGAGTTTGAAGCAATTGTGGAATTTTGAAACAGATGAAATCACAGCAGCCACGACTATATATGCTTCATGGAGACAGAGAGCTAGATATTTTGTGGCTTTTGATACAGATGGAGGAAGTGCTGCTCCAGCCACTCAAACGATTGTAGAAAATACACCTGCTGGCAGGGCGACTCGTCCCGCTAACCCCACAAGAGATGCCTACGTGTTCAATGGATGGCTAACTCCCGCTGGCAATATTTTTGACTTTAACACTCCAATAACTGGCGATGTCGTTTTGAAAGCAAGTTGGACTGCAAACAGCGCGACTAAGTATGCAGTTTCATTTACAGTGGATTCTGGCATGTCCGCCTCGACATTCATAACGCAAAACGTCATTCAAGATAGAATCGCGATTAATCCAGGTTCACCTGTGCCAAATGCCCCCGCCACATATCAATTCGCAGGATGGAAAGTGCAAGGGGAGACTGATTATTACAACTTTGCATCCCCTGTGACCTCTGCCCTCGTGCTTGTCGCATCGTTTACTCAACTAAACCAACAAGGAGTCACTTATCGTACGGTGACATTTAACACAGGAACAGAAGATCCGCCAAGTTTTACTGTAACAGTTCCAGACAACACTAAAATACAAAGACCTCCTGATCCATACAGAAAAGGTTACACTCTGAAACAATGGACTCAAACAGGACTCGGACAATTCGTATTTGATTTTGACCATGCAATCACCGCTGATACGACTATTTACGCAGCATGGACTTTTCTAACAGGTGACACTTATACTGTAACTTTCGATTCAAACGGAGGAACTCCTCGTTTTCCGCAAACCGTCGCCAAAGGTAACAAAGTGGTTAAACCCATGGATCCAGCAAAACAAGGCTATACAATTGAAGGTTGGTATAAAGAAGCAAATTTCCAAACTGAATGGAACTTTCTAAACGACACAGTAATTGGAAACACGACTTTATATGCTAAGTGGGTGCAGGGGCAACTGCTCTCATGCGGTGATGCTGGTGATCAAATAACCTACTTTGGAGCGTACGACAGCGCAACATGTGTTTCTAACGTTTTGACTGTGACTGCTAACACGACTGCAACTATTTCGGGCACTACATCCTCTGCTAGAGTGGTCGTTCTAACTGGCATAACTGCTACCATTACGCTGTCTGATGCGAGCATAACAAGTGCTACTAGCCAGCCATTCGCATTGCAAGGAAATGCAAATGTCGAACTGCTATTAGCCGGAATAAACTCTCTTACAACTTCTGCCAATGGACTTGCAGCACTCAACGTGCCAAACACGGCGACTCTCACTATCCAAAGTTCAACAGGAGATGAAAATGGCACTTTAAATGCAAGTTCTAATAGCACTATTAACTCTAACTCTGGCGCAGGCATCGGAGGAAATAGCGCTCAAGCAGCAGGAAGCATCACAATCGCCGGCGGAACTGTCAACGCAAAAGGCGGAGGACCTGCGTTTAATGCTGCTTCTGGAAATGCTGCTGCTGGAATCGGAGGTGGCTACAATGCCGCAGGCGGAAACATAACGATAACAGGCGGAAACGTTACTGCTACGCCTGGAAGATTAGGCGCAGGAATCGGTGGCGGTGGAAATGGCGCAAGTGGAACTATTAATATAAGTGGCGGTTATGTACGAGCATATCCAGGTGAAGGAGGTTCTGCAATCGGCGCAGGATATGGTGCAGCAGCGCAAAGCATCACCATAAGCGGAGGAACTGTCATCGCTGCAACAGCACTAGGGCAGCGAGATGATCAATCTTATGGCGCAGCCATAGGCGCAGGAGGAAACAATCAATCAGCAGGAACTATAAACATAACAGGCGGAGCCATCATCGCATCAAAAGCAGCAAGCACAGCAATCGGAGGAAGCGGAAATAACAGTGTAGGAACCGTAAACATAAGTGGCGGAACTATTTATGCGTTAGGCAGAGGAATCGGAGTAAACCAAGGAACTGCAAGGACTGCAACTAACATCCAAGGCAAACCAATCATCCTAGCCACTGCTGTAAACGGCAAAACAGCAAGTGATGCCGCAAATGGCATACTTATCGGCAACAATGATGTTACACTTGCTAGTGATACTACTGTTGACATAACAAGAGCCACAATAAAAACTCTCTTTACTGTCCCAGCAGGCGCAACTTTCACCATCCCCACTGACGGCTTAGAAGTGATTCCAGATGCAGATTATTCAATCACGATAAACGGCAATCTAGCAGGTAAGATAAATGGTGCACAAGTAACAGATATAGGACTGACCGAAATCACTCCTAACTCTGCAACAATCGATGCAACTCAGATACTTGCAAACACCCTTCAAGATATAGAATACACCATCAGCACAAGCGATTTACCTCCTAGCACAGGTTGGATAACTCAACCCGCAACTCCCTCTGTGACTATTCCTGATATTACACCACTATCAACACGATATTATATATATACGCGCTCTCGAGAAACTAGCACTTACAAAGCGGGAACGACTAAGCAGTTTGCGCTAAATGCAGTGACAGTGAATTTTGAAGCAAATGGAGGATTTCCTGCTCCAGAGCCTCAATATCTGCAATATGGCACAACAGTAAATGCTGTCAGTGCTATGACTAAAGCAGGCTATACATTTCATGGCTGGTATTCAGGAGAAAATGGAGCAGGAACAAAATATACATTTGGCGCAGGTGGAACGCCGCTCACAGAAAGTAATAGTGTTAATGTAGAGCCAAATTCGAACACAATCACTTTATATGCATATTGGATGCATGGCACAGATGCGGTTTCGTGCGGAAATCCTAGCGATGAGCTTACATATGTAGGGACTGCGCTAGGCGCAGAGTGCATAAATAACGTATTGACTTTGAAAAATGGCGCAGTTGGGACTGTTTATGGCACTGGAACTGTGTCAACATCTTCACGCATAGAGATTATTGAGCGCGCAATCGTAGATGTTGCTCTGTATAATGTAGAGATAACAGGGAATGGCGTTTCACCTTTTATTCTACGCACAAGTGCAATCGCAACAGTCAGATTAGGTGGCACGAATACTTTTAGAACGATTAATGCTGGTCATGCAGGACTTAATGTGCCTGGTGGCACAACTCTAACTATCACAAGTATGGATGGAGATGGAAGCGAAAGCGGCACTTTGACTGCAGCAGGCGGAGCCGTTAGCTCTTCTAGCGCAGGCGCAGGAATTGGTGGCAGTTTAGATCAATCAGTAGGAAACATTACAATAAATGGCGGAACTATCATTGCAAACGGTGTAGGCTATGACGATGCTTCCTCAGCAGGCATAGGTGGCGGAACAAGTGGTGCAAAGTTTGGTGCAATCGGAAACATAACGATAAATGGCGGGATAGTTACGGCAACTGGCGGACAAGGCAATTACAGTGCGGGATCAGGTATAGGTGCCGCTACTTATTACTATGAAAGTGGTCCAGCAGGAAACATCACGATAAATGGTGGAACTGTTGGCGCACGTGCGCCAGGTGGCAATAATTGCACTGGCAATGTTGGCATGGGTGGAGCCTCAGGAAACGTTACTATAAATGGGGGAGATATTACTGCAAGTTCCCCATGTAAAGCGGCAATAGGTGTATCAGGAAACATCTCTATAAGTGGAGGAATGATTACTGCAACCAATAATAACTCTAATTCAACAATAAACGCAGGAAACATCTCTATAACTGGCGGTGCTATTGCTGCAATAAACAATAATACAAGCGCATTAGCAATTGGTGCTACGAGCCCCATAAGCATAAGCGGAGGAACTATCATCGCGACTGGCACAGGAATCGGAGCAAATAGCATCACAGGCAGCCCAACTATCCTAGCCACTGCAATAAATGGCAAAACCCAAAGTGACAGAGCAAATGGCATACTAATCGGCGATGACGTTACGATTGATGCAACAGATACTCCAATAGCAGTTGCGTTAAACGCTAGTTTAGATGTTAAAAGCGGTGCTATATTCACAATTGCTAAAAACGTAAATGTGACAGTCACAGAAAACAATCCTTTAGACATCAAAGGAGGAGGTATTTTAGACATTTTCGGCATTTTGACTATTCCTGATAAGGCAATGGTGACAGTAGGTGGAGATGTATTCTTAGAAGATGGAGGACAAATTATAGGAACTTATAAGTTTAAACTTAGCGGTTCACCAGTTTCTGACACAGAAGTTACAAATGTTACAAATAGCTCTATTACAATCAAGAAACCCAGGTTACTTATTCAAACAGAGCAAAACATGGCATACGCAGTTACTCAAAGCGCAACTCCACCAACTAACCCACAAGATTGGACACCAATAACCACTTCAACCCCCGAGTCTATAGAAATTTCAATAACTAACCCACTAACCTCTATGCATTATATACACACGCACTCTCAGGAAAGTACCGCTAACAAAGCAGGAACTCCAAAAACTCTCCCTCTATATCCAGTCGAAGTGAATTTTGATTCACAAGGAGGCGAAAGAACTCCAGCTACTCAAAATCTTTATTACACAAGCACAGTTGCAACAGTAGACGATCCAGAAAGAGATGATTATGTATTCCTAGGCTGGTATACAGATGAAAACGGAGAAGGCATTGAATATACATTCGGAGAAAATGGAACAATGCTCACAGAAAGTAACGGAGTTACAATCACTCAAAACGTTGGTGCAATCACTCTATATGCATATTGGCTGCCAGGCGGACCAAACTTTCAAATAATAGAATGCGGAGATTTAGTTTACTTAGGAACAAATGCACTTTGTGAAAGCACTTTATTGACTCTTAGAGATGAAGCAATCGGAACTATTGCAGAAAACACCTCCACTACAAGAGTATTAATCGAAGAAGATGCAACAGTAGATGTTACATTATTTGATGCAAACATAAACGTATCTGCTGGTTCAGCATTTACATTAGGAGAAAACTCAACTGCTACGATTAAACTATCTGGCAGAAACTATCTTACGACTTCTGCCGCCTCATATGCAGCACTTAATGCACCAGAAACCACGACTCTAACCATCGAAGGCATAACAGCAGATGCCACTTTGACCGCTGCTGCTACTAACACTACTAACAACAACTCTGGCGCAGGCATCGGAGGAAATAACTCTCAAGCAGCAGGAAACATAACGATAAACAGCGGAATCATCACTGCAAGAAGTGCTAGCGTCGGTGGAAATGGTGCAGCAGCAATAGGCGGAGGCGGAAACAACCAAGCAGGAGGAAAGATAGACATAAATGGCGGAACTATTGTTGCGATAAACACAGGAAACAACACATCAATCGGAGGAACTGGAAACAACAGTGGAGGAGAAATAAACATAAGTGGAAACGGAACTATTTATGCGTTTGGCAGGGGAATCGGAGTAAGTTCAGGCTCTGGAAGAACTCAGACCACTATTTATGGCACTCCTATTATCTTAGCTTCTGCTGTCAATGGCATACCAAGCGACAATGCAAATGGCATACTTATCGGTAATGCAAACGTTACATTTGTTACAAACCAAGACAACGTAACCGCAAATATAATAACTTCCTTTACTGTCCCAAGCCATTTAACTTTCACCATTCCTGAAAACGTAGAAGTGATTCCTGCAAACAACTCAACAATTCAGATAAACGGCAATGTGGCAGGCAAGATAAATGGAGCAGCAGTAACAGATATAAACTTTACTGAAATAACTTCTGAAACTGCAACATTTGAACCACAACTGCTTGCTAATGTAGATCAAGGTATACAATATGCACATTCAAGTAATTTGGATACTCCAGGCACTTGGTACGATGTTTCTAACATGAACCAACCCACGGTCATTAATGTTACCCCACAACAATCAACTCCATATTACGTATTCGTGCGTTCACAAGAAAATGCCAGTTACAAAGCGGGACCTTATAAACAGTTCAAACTAAATCCAGTGACAGTGACTTTTGATGCACAAGACGGCGAAACAACTCCAGATACTCAATACTTATATGAAAGCAGCGTCGTTACAGAAGTACAAGACCCAGAAAAAGATGATTACGTGTTTGTTGGTTGGTATGCTTGTGACGCGGATACTATCTATGAACATGGCGTGTATCCGAGATATTGCATTACATATCCATTGGGAACAGGTGGCACTAAACTGACAGCAGCAAACGGAGTCGACACTAGTCAAGATACATACACAATCACTTTGTATGCGTATTGGATTCTAGGCGGAGCAGGGAATGAAGCGATTTCATGCGGAGACGCTAACGTTAATGACAGCATCAGTTACGTGGGGTCTCCTGGAGGCGCAGAATGTATAGATGACACACTAACTATAAAAAACCACGCAGTCGGAACCATCGTAGGCAAAACATCATCTGCTAGAGTAGCAGTCGCTGAGCGGGCAATCGTTGATATCACTTTAAATAATGTAGAGATAACGAGTAGCACTGATTCGCCTTTTATGCTTGGCACAAATGCAACCGCAACAGTTAGATTAAGTGGAAATAATGTGCTTATTTCTGCTAACGCCTTATATGCAGGACTTAATGCACCACAAGGAACTTTTCTTACGATTACAAGTGCATCAGGAGATGGAAGTGAAAACGGCACTTTATCTGCCACGGTGACCGATAATCCGGGGGGAGGTGCTGCAGGAATCGGAGGAAACAACAATCAATCTGCGGGGCACATTACTATAAATGGCGGAACGATTGCGGCAAAGGGCACCGCACCTCTTAACGCTGACTATTACGGATCTAGGGGTGCTGCAGGAATTGGCGGCGGACAATGCGGTATTGCTGGATGCAGTACCGCTGAAAGCATCACAATAAACGGTGGAAATGTTAGCGCATATTCAAATGGTCTCGCCGCTGCAATCGGAGGCGGTTTTGATACTGTCTTTGAGGGTACAGGCATGCTAGATGGAGACATCACTATCACTGGAGGAACTGTCTTTGCCACAATGACCACAGCACAAGGCGGAGCCTCTCCAGTAATAGGAAGCGGGAACGCGCAAAGTGGCTATGCATTTAGAGCGGGAGGAAATGTCACAATCACTGGCGGAACTGTCATTGCGGCGGCTCCAGCAGGCAGAGAGGCAATCGGCGGTGGAAGCAAAGTACAGACAACAGATAGCGCAGTCAATATAAGAGGTGGAACTATTTATGCTACAGGCGCAGGAATCGGGATGGAAAATACCAGTGGAAATGCCGAAACTGTGGTCACTGTCACTGAAGCCCCAATCATCTTGGCGACATCACTAAAAGGGTACGAAACAAGTGACGCAAATAGTGGCATACTAATCGGCGATGACGTTACGATTAATGCCGCTGTGAATCCGATAACAGTTGATTTGAACGCTAGTTTAAATGTTAAAAGCGGTGCTATATTCACAATTGCAAAAACGGTTTCCGCGACAGTCAAGGCTAGCAATACTCTAACTATTGAAAGTGGCGGAATTCTAGACATTTTCGGAGCATTGACTATTGCAAGTGGCGCAACAATGACAGTCAATGGAGACTTATTCTTGGAAGATGGCGGAACGCTCACTGGCTATGCTGAAAACCCCGACGGTTCACCAGTTTCTGATACAGAAGTTACAAATGTTGCAAATAGCTCTATTACAATCAAGAAACCCAGGTTACTTATTCAAACAGAGCAAGACATGGAATACGCAGTTACAACTGATTCGACTCCGCCACAAAACGACTGGACAACAATAAATAGTCAAACTCCTGACCTTATTCCCATTGGCGTAACTAACCCATTAAACTCTATGCATTACATACACACGCGCTCTAAAGGAAGTGTCAATTACAAAGCAGGAACTCCAAAAACTCTCCCATTATATCCAGTCACAGTGAGTTTTAACACACAACAAGGAAGTACTGTTAATAATCAAAGTCTTTATTACACAAGCACAGTTGCAACAGTCACTTCAACAAAAAACAACTATGTATTCATGGGCTGGTATACAGAGGAAAACGGAGAAGGCATTGAATACGCACTCGGCGCAAACGGAACACTCCTCACAGAAGAGAACGGAGTTACAATTAATAACAATGCAGGCACAATCACTCTATACGCATATTGGCTGCTAGGTACGCCTGGCTCAGAAGTGATAGAATGCGGAAGTTTAGTTTACGTAGGGACAAATGCACTTTGTGAAAGCACTTTATTAACTCTTAGCGATAATGCAACAGGAACTATTTCAGGAAACACTCTTTATACAAGAGTATTAGTAGCAGAAGATGCAGAAGTAGAAGTTACATTAGTCGATGCAAACATAAACGTAGCCGCTGGCTCTGCATTTACACTAGGGCAAGGTGCAGATGCAACAATAAAACTGTCTGGCAGAAATTATCTTACAACTTCTGCCGCCTCATATGCAGCACTTAATGCACCAGAAACCACGACTCTAACCATCGAAAGCATAACACCAGATGCCACTTTGACCGCTGCTGCTACTAACACTACTAACAACAATTCAGGCGCAGGCATCGGAGGAAATAACTCTCAAGCAGCAGGAAGAATCACGATAAACAGCGGAATCGTCACTGCAAGAAGTGCTAGCACTGGCGCAAATGGTGCAGCAGCCATAGGCGGAGGCGGAAACAATCAAGCAGGAGGAACTGTAAGCATAACAGGCGGAACTGTCATCGCAATAAACACAGGAAACAACACATCAATCGGAGGAACTGGAAACAGCAATGACGGAACAATAACCATAAGTGGAGGAACTATTTATGCGTTTGGCAGAGGAATCGGAGTAAGTTCAGGCAC
>JAISFQ010000082.1 GCA_031263495.1 Candidatus Nutricula glyptotermitis | reverse complement strand
ATCTGTTAACACAGCAATCGCTTTGTCCATAAGACTTGGTTCATCTCCCCTAAAGCCTATCATCGAGTCAAACGGACTTTGCTGTTTTGGCTTGCCTGAGTCGGTCGGCGCAGTAGTCGGTGAAATTGCTTGCTCTGCCTTTTCTTGGTATAAGTTATTGTTTGCGTTGTCAGTTGTTTGGCACGCGGTTAGGGTTAATGTGCATAGTGTTAATGCGAGTAGTGTTTTTAGTGATTGTTTCATTATGTTATCTCCTGCTTTCCTGTTTTATTGCATGCGAAAATAGGAGCACGTCGTTCTAAACTAGTGGGCCCCCCCCCCCCCCCCTTAAAGTTGGGGTTCTTTCGTTGGTTCGTTTTATCATATCGTCCCTTTCCGTATCTCGCACGCTTTATTGCTTAAGTTAATGATAGCATAGATTTGGGGCAGGTGGCAAATGTTAAAAAAACGCATTTGCGTTTGCGACAAATCGCATTACATTGCAAAATATGCTATACTTTTATATATGGAACAAATAACTGCTACTGCATCGGCTGATTGGTGTCTATCAAATGGTATATCGGCAATTACTGTGCGCGAACTGTCAGAACGCTTGAAAAGTCAATCGAAAACACAAGGTTACTGCTCAATCGGCTATCAAAAATATGATTACGGAAAATAGTCCGCACACCCGATTCCGCATCTACGTGCGGAATTCTGAGGTGGAGTATGAGCGAAAAGCGAATGCCGTTGTGTAAAAGCTAGAATATGCATACTGCAAATTCGTATGCCTAGAACAAGCAAAAAATATTTTCACATTTGTGTTTTAAGCATCGCATTTTCAGTGAGGTACATCTACGGCAACTTCTATCTCGTTTCTGTAAATCGACAAAAACCCCGAACTTATCCCGAACTTCTGCTCAGTTTCGCCCACGACGATGCGCACTTCGCCCTGTTTCAAAGTCGTCAAAAGTGGCTCGTGATTAGGTAGAATGCCGAGTGGACCGTTGTATTGTGGCACGACTACGAAGTCTGCGTTGCCTGAAAACAAAACGCCATTTTGTGATGCCAAACTAACTTGCATTTGCACGGCTACCCCAAGTCCTTCTTAATCTTAGCCCATTTGCGTTCGATGTCCTCAATGCCACCGATATTAAAGAACGCCTGCTCAGGAACGTCATCGTAATCGCCAGCGACAATCTTTGAAAACGCTTCAACTGTTTCGTCGACTGGCACAAACGAGCCAGGAACGCCAGTAAACTTTTCTGCGACATAGAAGTTCTGCGACAAAAACTGCTCAATTTTACGCGCACGATTGACAAGCGTCTTGTCCTCTTCGGAAAGTTCGTCGATGCCAATCAGCGCGATAATGTCCTGCAAATCTTTGTTACGCTGCAAAATCGCTTTCACGTTCGACGCAGTGTTGTAATGTTTTTCGCCTACGTATTGCGCGTCCAAAATGCGCGAAGTCGATGCAAGTGGGTCGACAGCAGGGTAAATGCCCTTGGACGATATTTCGCGCGAAAGTTCTGTCGTGGCGTCAAGGTGCGAAAACGTAGTCGCAGGTGCGGGGTCGGTGTAATCGTCGGCTGGAACGTAAATTGCTTGCAGTGACGTAATCGAGTGCCCTTTTGTAGACGTGATGCGTTCTTGCAAAATGCCCATCTCATCTGCTAAGTTTGGCTGATAACCGACTGCGGATGGCATGCGCCCCAAAAGCGTCGAAACTTCCGCACCCGCCTGAGTGAAACGGAAAATGTTGTCGACAAAGAACAAAACGTCCTGTTGCTTGACGTCGCGAAAATACTCGGCAATCGTGAGCGCGGAAAGCGGTACGCGAAGCCTTGTGCCTGGTGGTTCGTCCATTTGCCCAAACACAAGCGCGGTTTTGTCAAACACATTCGCCTCAATCATCTCGTTAATCAGGTCGTTACCCTCACGAGTTCGCTCGCCAACTCCCGCAAACACCGAAACGCCATTGTGATTTAGTGCGACACGCTGAATCATCTCCTGAATCAGCACGGTTTTTCCAACTCCAGCACCACCAAACAGCCCGATTTTGCCACCTTGCACATATGGTGTGAGCAGGTCGATCACCTTTATGCCCGTTTCAAACATCTTGGTTTTGGACTCCAACTGGTCAAACGGCGGTGGATCGCGATGTATGTCCCAATAATCATCAGGCTCGAACTTTTCGCCTTCCTTCAAGTCCAGCACATCGCCTGTAACATTGAACACATGCCCTTTTGTAGCGTCACCAACAGGCACTTTTATCTGTGAACCACTGTCTACCACCTTCGCGCCACGTTTCAGACCGTCGGTCGGTTTAAGTGCAATCGTTCGAACGACGCAATCTGGTAAATACTGCTGGACTTCGAGTGTGAGCGTGAAATCTTGCTCGCCGTCCTCACGCTTTTCGTCATGAATTACAGTCGTCAACGCGTTGTAAATGCTCGGAATCTCGTCAGACGCAAATTCCACATCCACGACTGACCCGATGACCTGCACGACTTTTCCGACGCGCTCCTTCCCTTCTGTCGCTTTATCAGTCACTATCACTGTGCTACTCATATTTCCTCCTTACGGTTTCTACAATCAAGTTTTCCCTGTTGCTACGCCTTTTTTGCCAATGCATCAGCACTCCCTACAATCTCCGACAACTCCGAAGTAATTTTTGCCTGCCGCGCCTGATTCGACTTAACTGTAAGCGTTTTTATCAAATCTTCAGCGTTTTCGGTCGCAGTATGCATTGCCCGTTGACGCGACGCTGTTTCCGATGCAGCAGCATCTAGCAGGCATTGATGGACGCGCGACCTAAAATATCTTGGCAATAATGCGTCCAAAACTGTGCCTACATCGGGTTCGAAAGTGTAAAGCGGATGAGTTGCAGAGCCATTTTCGTCATCTTTTACAATCTCAATCGGCAACATACGCACGATTTTTACCTTTTGCGACACCATGTTAATAAAGTTAGTGTAGACAATATACACCTCGTCAACTGCGTTATCTGCGTTTTCGTCAAGATAACGCGCGACTAATTTGTCCGCAATCTCTGTCGCGAGTTCTGGATGTGGAGCGTCGGAATCGCCTTCCCATTCGCCTGAAACTTCAATTCCCCTGAACTTATAATACGACACAACACGCCTACCAGCAGCGAATATCTCGACGCTTTTGTTTTCTTGCTGCAACCTTGCGATCAGTTCCCCAGCCGCACGAATCACTTGCACTGTATACGCGCCTGCCATTCCCCTGTCCGCTGCGACGACCAAAACTGCTGCTCGCGTGGGCTTTTCGCGCGGTGTAATGAGTGGGTGTTCAATGTCGATATGCGCAGCCAAAGACGTAAGTGCTTTTGTAACGGTTTCCGCAAATGGACGTGCATTTTCCGCAAAACCGCGTGCTTTGCTGATTCTCGACGCCGCAATCAGTTCCTGCGCCTTGAAAATCTTTTTGAGCGATGATGTCGACGCTATCCGCTCTTTATACTGCTGAACTGTCGCCATTCGCTACCTTTCTTGCTTACCATGTTTTCCCCTAAACCTTTAACTTCTCCTGCTCAATCGCATCATTTTTCGCAGGTTCTGCTGGCTTTTCGTCCTTAACTATGAGCGGTTTTTTGTCGCCAGTAATAAACTTAAGCCTAAAATCATCGACCACTTTGTCCAGTTTGGCAAGCGTTTCGTCCGTAAACTCCAAAGTTTCACGAATCACCTTTTGCGCGTCGGAGTTTTTGGCAATATAATCAATCATCTCGTCCACAAACCTGCCGACATCTGCTAATGGAACGTCGCTAATCTTGTCATTTGTGCCTGCCCAAACGCTTATAACTTGGTCTTCAACAGGCATCGGCGAATATTGTGGCTGTTTCATAAGTGCCATCAAGCGGGAACCTTTTGCAAGTTGCGCTTTTGACGCTGCGTCCAAGTCCGACGCAAACATTGCGAAAGATTCCAGTGCGCGATACTGTGCAAGTTCGATTTTCAGAGTTCCTGCGACCTTTTTCATCGCCTTAATCTGTGCATCACCACCAACGCGCGACACCGACATGCCGACATCAACTGCTGGTCGTTGGTTTTCGTTAAACAAATCGGACTGCAAAAACATCTGTCCGTCGGTAATCGAAATAACGTTTGTAGGAATGTATGCGGAAATATCGTTCGCTTTCGTTTCGACTATCGGGAGCCCTGTCATCGAGCCACCGCCCAAATCGTCCGACAACTTTGCGCAACGTTCGAGCAGGCGTGAGTGTAAGTAAAAAACATCGCCTGGATACGCTTCTCTGCCTGGTGGACGGCGCAATAACAGCGAAACAGAACGGTATGCTTCCGCGTGCTTTGATAAGTCGTCGAACACAATTAACACGTGCTTGCCGTTGTACATCCAGTGTTGACCGATTGCAGAGCCAGTGAACGGCGCAAGATATTTGTAACCTGCGGAATCCGAGGCTGGGGACGCGACAATCGTGGTATATTCCATCGCGCCATGCTCTTCAAGGGATTGTTTGACAGCCGCAATCGTCGAACCTTTTTGCCCAACTGCGACGTAAATGCAACGAACTTGTAAGTTGGGGTCGCCAGTGTCCCAATTGCCTTTTTGATTGATGATAGTGTCGATTGCGATTGCAGTTTTGCCTGTTTGACGGTCACCTATTATAAGTTCGCGCTGTCCCCTGCCGATCGGAATCATCGCGTCGATTGCTTTAATGCCTGTTTGTAGTGGCTCAAAAACTGACTTTCTATGCATTACATTTGGTGCTTGTGCCTCCAAAATGCGCCTTTCAGTAGTTTTTATTTCGCCCAAACCATCAATCGGTTCGCCCAAAGGATTTACGACGCGACCCAAATATTCATCGCCTACTGGCACGCTCAAAACTTCGCCAGTTCTGTAAACTTCGTCACCCTCGTGTATGCCTTCAAAATCGCCCAAAATGACAGCGCCAATCTGCCTGTCCTCCAAGTTCAGAGCGAGCGCGTAAGTCCCATTTTTGAACCGCAACAACTCGTTTTCCATGCAACTTGGCAATCCGTCGATGTTCGCAATGCCATCGCCTGCTGTAATGACCATTCCGACTTCGTCTAGGCTACCACTTTCTGGCGTGTATGCGTGAATAAACTTCTGAATAGCGTCTTTTATCTCGCCAGCGTCGATTTTGAGTTCCTTCACGCTCAAATCTTGCACATTTTTATCAGCCATTTTACCTTTCCTTCACTTTTCCAGCGTTCACATTCGCCGTAAACGCCTTCATTTTTTGTCCGAGCGATCCATCAATCAGCACGGATTTAAAGTCTAATTTCATAAGTCCAGTCTCATTTTCGTCAATAATGATGTTTAACTGCACCTTACTGCCTATCTTTTTAATAAGCACCGCTTCCAAGCGTTTAATCTGTTCGTCCGACAACGTATACGATGTGTTCAGATTTGCGACTACCAACTCGCGCCTTTTAGCAATCTCGCCCTGAATCCATCTGAGCGCGACCAAATATCTAGTCCTTTCGACTGCTTCCGTCGCCAAACATGAAAGCGCCACTGAGACTGGATGCATTTTGCCTGTAAGTAAGCCTAAAAGCATATGTTTTCGGCGCATATATGGCACGGTTTTGTTGGACAAAAAGTCACGTATTGGCGCGTTTTGCAAAAGCATTTGATAAAATTGCAGTAATTCGTCCTGAACCTGCTTCAAAATGCCCAACTTTTCGGCTAGCGAAATGTACGCGTCCAATGAAACGACTTCGAGCGCATCGTTTAGCGAAGATACGTCCAGCCAGTGGTTATCGGTCAGTTTCGCGATAATATCAAACGTAACTTTATCCACTTTCTGCCCAAAAATGTTCTGCAATATGCCAATCTTACTTTGCAAATTACCCGAACTTTGCGTCAAAATACGAGTTAGCGATCTGTTTTCCTCAATCAGTGCGGCAGCGTCACAAAGTTCAGTTGCGACAAGAAATGCATGCTCATCTGACTTTTGATATTCAGCCCTAAACTCTTGGATTACCTGTTCCGCCTTGATTTCGCCACTCGCAGTCAACATTTATATCACTTCCGTTTCGTCAATCGATGCGATAAACTCATCAATCATCTTATCTTGCACTTTCCGATTCGTAAGTTGTTCGCCGATAATCTTTTCCGCCAAACTTACTGCCAGATATGAAACATCGCCTTTCAACTGCACTTCAGCAGCCGCTTTTTCTGCAAACACCTGCTTTTTGGCGTTATCGATAATCCTAGCAGCATCCGTATCTGCCTGCTTTTTGGCATTAGCAACTATTTCCTTCGATTCGTCCTTCGCGCTAGTTATAATACCTGCTGCTTCGGCATTTGCGCCGTGAATCATGGTGTTATACTTTGATAACGTTTCCGCCGCTTCACTTTCCTGTTTTGCAGCGGATTCAATCTTGCCTTCAATCATCTCTGCGCGTTCGTCCAAAACCTTAGTAAGTTTCGGCACAGCAATCTTAATTAAAGGCACAGCAATCACCATTATCGCGACCAGTGACCAAATTATCTCCGCAGGTTTTGGCAGGAATAACTCGATTCCTTCGTGCTCAGCGGCTATCTGAACCGCCACATCGGCAACTTTCGCTCCCGCCTTAGCAAGTACCCAATCCATCTTACTCCAATAATACGTAACCTATGTAGTAAGTTAGAATACGAAACCTGCAACGAAACCTAACAAAGCAAGAATCTCGATAAATGCAACACCAATAAACATGGTAGCCTGCAATTTCGATGCCATTTCAGGCTGCTTAGCCATACTTTCAATCGTCTTTGAGACCAAAAAACTTAGTCCCAAACTAGGTCCAAACGCTGCTAGCGCGTACCCGAAAATAGTAAATGATTCCATTCACTTCCTCCCTTTCTCTAATCAATTCACCGACGACCCAATATAAGACGCCGACAACATTGCAAACACGAATGCCTGCAATACAGCAACAAATACTTCAAAACACATGCACCCTGCAATCATCGCGACGCCAAAGAGCGAAAACGGTGTTGCAAGACTCATGCTTGTCCATAACATATTTGTAAAACTAACACATAGTGCAATCAAAATGTGACCTGCAATCATGTTCGCAAAAAGCCTCACAGTCAGTGAAAATGGCTTAATGAGCACGAGTTG
>JAISFQ010000073.1 GCA_031263495.1 Candidatus Nutricula glyptotermitis | reverse complement strand
CTATCGCCTTGTGCCCGATGACTTGAGCATTGCTTGGATTTTTCAGTATGAAAAATCCAAGCCTCTGCTGTGAAGTTACTTTTTGTTTAAGAGTTACTCTGCAACAGAGTGGCTTGGCTTGCCTATGGCAAGCCAAGCCTTAGCGCAACTTTTCAAAAGAACGAGCGCAAGCGAAGTTGTTTTGAAAAGTTGCGGGGTAAGAGTGTGAGCACGCGTAGCGTGTGAACTCCGTTTTGTACGTAACGAGAAGTACTTTTAATACCACGCAGTACTTTTACTCTGAATTCCGCACCGCGGAACGAAGTGTAGCGTGATGCGGAATCTTAATTAAAAGTATTCGCAACGCGAATGCCTTTAATCGCATTGCTTCGCAATACTTTAATTAAGATTCCTGCCTACGCAGGAATTCAGAGGTGGAGTGTATGCGGAATTCTGAGTGGGAGTATGAGCGAAAGCGAATACGATTTAATTGCATTGCTACGCAATACTCCGTTTTGTACTTAACAGCAGAAAAGCGAATAGCGAAGTTGTTTTGAAAGTTGCGGGGTGAGAGTGTGAGCGATAGCGAACTCCGATTCATGCGTAGCGAAGCAGCACTCTTAATACCACGCAGTACTTCACCTCTGAATTCCGCACCGCGAAACGAAGTGCAGCGTGATGCGGAATCTTAATTAAAAGTATTCGCAACGCGAATGCCTTTAATCGCATTGCTACGCAATAGGGTCGAATGCTCATTCGCATTCTCCTTTCAAGATTCCAGAGGGTCGGACGCTCCTCGCGTCCTCCTACACAGAATTCAGAGTGGGAGAGTGCGGGGTTCTGAGGTGGAGTGTGAGCGTAAGCGAACTCCGTTTTGTACTTAACAGTAGAAAAGCGAAAAGCGAAGTTGTTTTGAAAAGTTGCGGGGTAAGAGTGTGAGCGATAGCGAACTCCGATTCATGCGTAGTGAGGAGTACTCTTAATGCCACGCTGTACTTCTACTCTGAATTCCGCACCGCGAAACGAAGTGCAGCGTGATGCGGAATCTTAATTAAAAGTATTCGCAACGCGAATGCCTTTAATCGCATTGCTACGCAATAGGGTCGAATGAGGTCAAATGCTCATTCGCATTTTCCTCCGTTCACGTTCTCCTTTTAAGATTCCAGAGGGTCGGACGCTCCTCGCGTTGGGTCGCAGGGGGTCAAATGCTCAATCGCATTTTCCTTCACTTGGGGTCAAACGCTCAATCGCGTTGGGTCGCAGGGGGTCAAATGCTCAATCGCATTTTCCTTCACCTGCTCCTACACAGAATTCTGAGGTGGAGTAGTGCGGGGTTCTGAGGTGGAGTACGTGCGAAAGCGAATGCCCTTAATGCCGTTCGGCTACACAGATGACAAAGGGTAAAGTGCACCTGAAAATAACAAGTCCGCAGGCAACTTTCAAACCGATATAGCGTAAATCGCTAAGTTAACTCACTATAATCTGGCACATCCCTATCAATCCAGCGAATCGAGGGCACGAGCCAGTAGAACAATGAGTAAATTAGGATTATCACGCCGATTGCAGTTAGTATGGTTTGCACGCCGATTAAGTCCACGATTGGACCTACTAACAGCAAGCCGATTGGCGAAGTTATGCGCATTATTGAGCCAGAAACTCCTATTACAGCGCCTAGTTTTTCGGGCGGATACTTGCTCTGTAAGATTGCTTCAATTGGTACATCGCAACCAATGCAGACTGCGCCAGCGAAAAAGTTCAAGATTGAGAACTGAATGTAGCCATCGAAGTTTGGTGGAAAAAACGCAGTGGGCAGGAATAATGCGCCGAACACTATCAGGCAAATCGCGACTGTGCGGATTCTGTCCTTGCCTGCTCCGACTGCGCCGATAACCAGTGAGCCAAGGATTGTGCCTGCTGCCCACAGTGTTTCGACGATTCCGACTTGCGCGAATGTGCCACCGAAATAATCGGTCGTGATCAGTGGATACATCGCTGAAACTGGGGATAGGAAAATGTGATAAATTGCGATGAGAATGACCATGCGAAATATGCCTTTGTGCATGCGTAGCGTCGCCAAACCTTCCTTCGCATCCTTTATAAAGTGCTGTTTAGCGTCCTTTTTGAACGACGGAATAGTTACAATAAGCGTAAAAATAGTGCCTACAACAGCACCCAAAATGTCGAGCGAAATGATGGCATACAGTGGCATAAAGTCAAAAACCAACGCCGCAAGTGCAGGCGCAATCAGGTAACTTATAGAATTGACCATCGACGTTTGACCTGCTGCTTTCGTGATAAAATCACTCGGCACGATTGTAGGATTAATCGACGAAAGTGCTGGGTGTTGAAACGCACCAGCAAGTCCGCGCAGAAACAACATAATGAATATGAGTTCAAGCGGTATTTTAGCAAAATAGCCAACCGCCATCAGCACTCCCGCAAGCGCAGCGAGCACTATGTCGGGCACGATAATCAGGAACTTTTTGTTCATTCTGTCGACCAAGGGACCTACGAATGGTGTGAGCAAAATCAGTGGCAACAGGAAAACAAGCGTGGTCATAGCGAGCATAGTCGCACTATTCGTCTCCTTCACGACTTGCCAAACAAGCGCGAAACTGACGACATCCGACGTAATTCTTGTCAGAAATTGCCCACTTATGAACACATAAAAGTTCACTCGCCACTTATTCGTGGCAAAATCTAGCGCATTTTTCATATCAGTTAAAAAGTTTACTCTGTTTGGCGTTGGAGTGCAATAGCGCATTAGCATACCGACGGTCGGTATGTTATATATTTAATGAATCTTGCATTAGCGAACCCCATTGGATAATTATTAACTGTTCATTATTAGTTAAAACTGACCGGCGGTCGGTATGTTATAATCAACAATGCTCTTATTAGCGGTGCATTGTGCCACATTATCGCTACGCCTGATTTATCAACTTTATAAGTTCATCCAGCATATCACCCTCTTTTACAGTTTTTATAACTTTACCTTTTGCGAACAATATCCCCCTTCCTTTACCGCCAGCGAGCCCTAAATCTGCCTCTTTTGCTTCGCCTGGACCATTTACAGCACATCCCATTACAGCGACTTTCAGTGGTCTAGATGGTTTCAAATCTTTAATGGCATTTTCGACTTTTTCGGCAAGCTCAATTAGTTCAATTTCACATCTGCCACAAGTTGGGCATGCGATAATCTCAACTGGTTTTGTGCGAAACCTTAACGCTTGAAGAAGTCCCTTTGCTAACTTTATTTCCTCAATCGGATTCGCAGTCAACGAAAGGCGAATCGTGTCACCGATTCCAAGTGATAGAAGTATAGCAATCGCGCTTACGCCTTTTATAGTGCCATCGAAGAGTAATCCTGCTTCAGTAACTCCCAAATGCAAAGGCCAATCTCCCTGTTTTGCTAGCATTTCGTATGCTTTTACAGTAACGATTGGGTCATGATGCTTGACAGAAATCTTAAAGTCATAAAAACCATTATCTTCAAACATTTTTGCCTCACGAAGTGCACTTTCGACAAGCGCCTCTGCTGGGCTTTCGAAGTATAGTGCGCGAAGTGAATCGTCCAAAGATCCCGCATTTACACCAATTCTAAGACTAACTCCTGCACTTTTCGCCGTTGCGCAAATTTTTGGAACTTCTGTTTCAAAATGCAGAATATTTCCAGGGTTTACTCTGACTCCACCACAACCTGCGTCAATTGCTTTATACACGAATTTTGAATGAAAATGTACGTCCGCAACCACTGGAATAGGCGAATTTGCCACGATTTCAGCCAACGCATCTGCATCTGCATCTTTTGGAACAGCAACTCTGATAATTTCACATCCAACATCTGTCAAAGTTTCGATCTGTTTTAGTGTCGATAATGTATCGCGCGTTATAGCAGTCGTCATAGATTGAATAGTAATGTCAGAATCGCCTCCGACCTGCACATTACCTACGTTTATACATCTTGTACTCCGTCTACCGCGGAGAGAAAAAATGTCACTTGTTGCATCGTTCATATATTAATGCTACTATATTTAAGGTAACATTTGCAACCTGCGCTTGTGGCTCAATGGATAGAGCACTTGACTACGGATCAAGAGGTTGGGGGTTCGAGTCCCTTCAAGCGCGCTTTCGCTGAAAAGACAGTACTGTGGAGTTTTGCACAATTATTTTATTTTTCTCTGCTCGTAAAGTACGCAAACAGGAAATATATTTGTGTTTCTTCTAGGCTTAAAATATGCAGTGTGCATATTTTAAGCTTTTACGAATTCACCACAAACACATTTCATGTTTGCTATTAACAGTTTAATGCAAAATAAAATAATTGTGCAAAACTCCTGAAGTTGCCTTTTCGCTCGGGGTTAAGTTCAGGTTGTGGGTGGTTTTGTTTGATTTGTTTACGAATACTTTAGTTTGGTAGACGTGAGTGGATGCTTGTCGTTGTTGTAAAGTTGCTCAGGGTTAAGGTCAGGTTGTGAGAGTTGGGCTTGGATGTTGGGTTTGTTTCTTGGTTGAGTAGACGCGAGTGATGTTACTTTACCTCAGAATTCCGCACGTAGATGCCAAATCTTAAAACTAGTGTGAGCGCATGCGAACACCATTAAATGCATTCGCGGTGCGAATACTTTAAGTATAAGGAGTTCGCTACGCTCACGGACTGTTTTAAGACCCCGCATCGGAGTGCGAGGTTCTAAGAGAGATTGTTGTGAGAATTGTAAAGCGATTCGTAAAATATACAGAAATTGAGATGCTACCACCATTACTCGAGTGATTGATTCTGTACCAGTTTTATGGTACTATTAAACATGTGAGACTAATTATACATAAACGTGCAATTAAGTCCATAGCGCGAATGTCAGATAAGGACAGGGCTCAGATTATGAAAGGCATTTACGGTCTTAAAGAAGAGCCACCAATCGGCGATATCGTAAAGATGCAAGGACAAAATGGGTTTCGTTTACGTGTAAGAGGGCATAGAGTTATGTTTGATCGCACCGACGGCTTGCTTGAAGTAACAGGCGTAGAGCCACGCGGTCAAGCGTATGGTAAAAGGACTAGGAGGTAAAATGGGTAATGTAACTACACTTTCAAGAGAAGCAGCGCAGACGGTTGTTGACATCGCGCTTGATACTGCTCCAATTGAACTTCTGACAGCATTTGTTTCTATGCTTGAGCCTTTTGGATATAAAATCGATGGCGATGAAATCATCACACCGACTGGCGTTATTTTGCCAGCAGAGACTGTTAAAAGGCACAACAAGCGTCTTGCAGAAATGCATGAAGATCCGTCATGCGCGGTGGAAATGACCGATGAACTGATGGAAGAGATGTGTAAGCCTGTAGTAGACTTAAGCAAGTTTATCTAACGCGTTTTTTCGGTTGACATCTCAACTAAATTGCATTAAACTTAAACCAAATCGTTCCGACTTCAATATAGAGTTATGCTTTTGTGCTAACCAACCATTCATTGACGATTTTATCAAAAAAGACCACAAAATGTTACTTAACCCAAAAGTTTGCCTTTTTTATCAACAAACTCTTTGAAATGGTGCTCGCGCTTTTTTGAACACAACGAACAATCCATAAGCGGCAACTGGCAGTAACAACGCGAAGAATGGGATTGCATAATTCGCTTTCATCTCGCTGATTGTATAGAACAAAAAGCCACCTAAGAACGTAATAGGTAACAAATACGTTATAAATCGTTTTTTACGAAGTGCAAACATTCCGATTGCAGCGAATGCGTAAACTATCAGTTGGTGCGCGTTTGAAACGAAGTTAAATGCGTCATATACTGTCTCTTGATTAAGCAACGAGCGTTTGAGTGGGTCATCCGTCCAGCACTTGTCAGGTCTGCAATATACAGTTGGATATACAAAAACACCGAGGTTTGGCGAAGTCCATTGTAGTGCCTGTTTGGTGAAGAAAAAGTTGACGGCTTCGTCAGGATGCTCAGCGATATATGAGAAATTATCAAGCAATCTCTCCTTGTTGAGCTGGTTGTTTTCGTTTGTGCAAGCATAAAACTCTTCGCGATTGTCTTCTAAATCAGAAGATTCACACTTACGATATGGCATGCCATGATTATACCCTCCGCCTCCGTTCCAAAATCCATAGATACGATGATTAGGGTTTTTCTTGAATATTGGGTACTTATCCTCTGTAACTGGACGAATTTCCGTACCGATTGCAAGTTGCGCAAGCGTCGAAGTCGTAGGTCCTGTGATTTGAAACGCTGAGCATATGAGAGGTGTTGCGAATAATGAAACGCAAAGTACGAGTGCAATACTGCCACTTACAGCCAAAATGTGCCGAAACTTAAATAAAATGTAGATAGCAAAGATGACGAATGCAATCACGCCAATTAACACGTTCGGTTTGATGACAGTTCCTATACCAAGCACGAGTGCAGATAGAAGCAATGTGTCGGCATTTTGCGTCTTAAAATAAGATGTGAGTAGGTAAAATGCGATTGTAAAGATTGGAAACATAAACGTCAAACCATACAATGCCCATGATTCGGCGATGACTGGAAGTGCCAAAACACTAAGGCAGACCAAAATGCGCGTAACAAGTATTTCTTTGAAAATTAGACGCGATATTTTGAACAAGTACAGGAAGCCAAACGTTGTCGCAAGTGCATTGATAAGCGCAAAAAGTGCATCTGCCACCAATTCATTGCCAAAACTGAGCGTGAATATTAACTTTTCGTATAAGTACATGCCGATTTGGTGCTGGTTTAAGTTAAAATAACCATTCAGATGAAGTGGAGAATCGGATTGAGCAGCCTTATAAATCTTCTGTGCATCCCAAAAAACCATGCGATCAACAAGAAAAATAAACGCTATTGATTCCAGAAAGATGAGAACAAGAGCAATATTTTGAAAAGTTACAAAACCTTTAAGTTTTCCGTCAGATTTACGAAGCATTAGATACAATAACCCAAGAATCAAGGCAACTCCAAGCAACTCAAACGCAAAATCGTCGAGTTCAAGAGGCATAAGTTCCCTGAGCACCGTTTGTTCATCAGTCATCCCTTGTTTTGCAGTCGTGTACAAGAAAGATTGAACAGCAAGTACTGCTAAAATCACCCCAATTAACACGCACAGCAAAGTTTTAATAATATACATAAATCACCCCCATGGAATAGTTTAGCAGAATTCAACTTCTATTGCAAAACAACATTAACAAACAGTCGCTTTTGAGTTATTCACAGGCTACTTTATGCTTGAAAGAGAAGCGTGCTATGATTTTAACTGGAATGGATATAAAAACTACAACGGTGAAGGAGATGAAATAATGGCTAACAAACAGTTAGATAAAAGGCTAAATGCCGAGGTGCAAGTAATTAATGTTGCTCCAATTCTGAAACTTGTGCAAGATGCACGTGACAATGCACTGCGCAAAGTAAACGAAGAGTTAATCGTGCTTTACTGGAAGATTGGCGAGTATTTAAGCGCAGAATCTGAAAAACACAGCTATGGCGATAAGTACATAGAGTCTGTGGCGAATGAGATAAAACAAAACTATCCCGAACTGCGAACTTTTACGCGCAGAACGCTATACCGCATTAAGCAGTTTTACGAAACTTACCGCGACGATGAGATTGCGTTAACGCCATTGAGCACGAGCAACCGTAAAGAAATTGCCAACACTTCTGGTTTAAACGCATCAAATAAGATTGTGTCGCCAGTGGCGACACAATTGGATTCTGGTAACCGCAAAGAGATTGTGTCAGCAACGCTGACACAATCTAATTTAGAAAAACGTCAGGAAAGTAAAAACTCAATTGTGTCAGCAACGCTGACACAATTGAATTGGACGAACCATTTACAGATTATGAGCGCAGCAAAGTCAAAAGCGGAACGTGACTTTTACGTGTTAAACGCGATAAAAGAGAAATGGACGTATCGCGAACTTCGCCGTCAACTGGACAGTGCGTATTATCAACGCTATGTGCTTTCTGCGAATAAGTCCGTCACTAGCAGTATGTCCAAAGATATCGCGAACCAGTTTCTTGACACTTATGTGCTTGACTTTCTTGATCTGCCTGAGAATTATCAGGAGAAGGATTTACAGAAGCAGTTGATTGAAAACATGAAGAACTTTATTCTTGAAGTTGGGAAAGACTTTGTATATTATGGTTCAGAAGTGAAAGTGCAAGTAGGCGATTCTGATTTCTTTTTGGATTTACTGTTTTATCATCGCGAATTGCAATGTCTCGTTGCTTTTGAGTTAAAACGTGGTAAATTTGAACCTGAGTATATTGGCAAAATGGATTTTTATCTTGAAGCGCTGGATAGAGAGCACAAAAAAGAGCACGAAAACCCCAGTGTAGGCATAATTTTGTGCACATCGGCAAACAGTCAAGTTGTTGAATATGCAATGAGCCGTTCAATTTCGCCCACACTAGTTTCGAGATATGAACTCGCGCTTCCTGCTAAACACTTACTTGAACAGCGTTTGAAAGAGTTGGAGGGCATTTTTGAGGAGTGAAAGGGGAGTGTCAATAGTTTTCCGCTCTGAATTTCGCACACTCTAACCTTACTCGTCATCCTCGTGCTTGATTTGAGTTCGCCCTGCGGACTCACGCTTTTATTAAGATTCCGCATCACGCTCGCTATCGCTCACAGTGCGGAATTCTGAGAGAAGCGCTTCACCAATTACTCATTATCCCCTAAACCTTAACCAGCGCCAACAAGTTCCGCAACTGTATGTTTAGGCAATTATTAACTTGCACTAACTGATTTAAGTCCGCAAAGGTCATCCAAAAGTAGCCATTTGGGAGCGAAAGTTTTGTTAAGTCGCTTTTGGTAAGCGCGATTATTAAGTTGCGATTCTGCTCATGATAAAACCTACCGCCTTCTTCGCTGAGAATTACATCACGCAAAACTCCCTGCTTAGTGGCGTATTTTGTAAGCAATAACTTCTGAACAGCGTCCTTTGGTTTTGCGGATGCTTCGAGTTGCAAAGTTGGACCGAACTCAATATAATCAAAACTGCCAATTTCTGGTGTTGCACGCACTAAAAACTTCTGTACGCCATCAAAAGTGGCAGTGAACAGCCCAAATGTCGCAATTCCTGTCGCTTCAAACAGCGGTTGCCCCCACTTTCTGACTTCGCGACCGTTTATCTCAATGTCTGCGAATATCACCTTGAAATCCGCCTGCGCAGTGTTTTCCAAAACTTCGGTCTGTACAAACTCGCCATTAACCCAGTTCCAGCCCTTTAATTCGTTGAGCGGAATTAAGTCGCGCTTAATATCTGTAAGCATTTTGTAGTCGTTAATACAATTGTATGCAGTGGCGATTGTGTGCTGATTCGGTGCTGTGATGACAGAATTGCGAAGTGCAGGTGCGTCGTCGTTGGGATTTTTGCGCGACATTTTCTCCAACTTCTGCGCGAAAACGTCAATCGGAATCGACTGCATAATGCCTTTTGTGCGCCTCGCGAAATCGTATAGCGGAATGCATGAAATTACAGTTCGCGTGTCCATATTGACCAAGTTTTCGACGCGCATAAGTTCCTTAATCTGCCCCAATGTCATCCATTTGTGCGTCGGTAAAACCGCAATTTCCGTTTCGGGTTCGAGATAAATAAGCACATTTCTGTTGCGCTTGCCCAAAAACCGCGACGACTGCTCAGATTGCAACTGATCCACGACGATTCTATACTCAGCACTATTCACGAAAAAGTCCAAGTAAGCAGGGGATGAGCCACCATGTGCACGCGTAAAGTTCGATTTCGTAGCCTGAATCGTAGGTGAAAGTTGTATCTTATTTACGTTGCCAGGTTCGATCTTTGCCTGCATAAGAAAGTGCAGTGTACCGCCGATTTTCTTGGCAATAATGCCCAAATAACCAATCTCATCTTGCAGAATTATCGGTTGCTCAATTATGCGCTCGTGCTCGCTATCTGCGTTGCGCAAAGTTTCGCGAATGCCAGTAATTGTGAAGAAACTGCGGTTGGTGTTACGAATCTCGCCTGCGTTTTCGTCATAAAACCACTGTTCAAGCGCATCAAGGCTGGTTTTCTTGATGTCAACGAACGTGTTGACATTACGTTCAGCGACCCAATCTAGGATTTCGTCAAGGCTGTGAGCAGTGTTTTCGTCGAACAACGACTTTATAAACAACTCCGCGAGTTCGAGGTCTTGCTTGTCATTCATGCTTATTCTTAACCGTCTCAAACTGCTCATCGTCCATATTTATGCTCTCTTGAATCACGACTACTGGGCGCTTAATCGATCTCTCGTTAATCGACAGCACATATTCGCCAAGTATGCCCAAAAAGAACAACTGAACTGCGCCTAGAAAGAACATGCCGACCAAGATTGTGGGTAATCCCAAAGCAAACTCATCCCAATATAGAAGTTTTTGAACTACGACGATTATCGCCATTATTATACTGAAAACTCCTACAAATGCGCCGATAAACGTGCAGATTCTGAGTAGCATCTTTGAATACGCAGTAAGAGAAGTCATAGCATAATCGTATTTTCTGAAAAAACTCCAATTTCCCGATTCGCGTTTGCTTTCTTGCTGCTCAACCTCGACAATCTGTGTATCTTTTACATACTCCGCGATTATGCCAGAAATATATGGTTGCACATCTTCAATACTCCTGATTGTGTCAATTATGCTTTTGTCATAAAGTCCAGAACCCGCAAAACCTTTTATTAATGGGCGTTGAAAAAACTTTTTTGCAATCCAATAATACGCTTTCCTTCCCAGCGCGAGCAATCCCTTATCAAAGGTGTTTTTACGCACTATACCTACGACTTTTGCGCCATTTTCCCAAAGTTCGACAGCGTCAGGTAATGTTTCCGGCGGATCTTGCAAATCGCCAAAAAGTGCAAACACAGCATCCCCTGCTCCATACGATAAAGTAGCATATAAGTTACGCGACAACCCAAAGTTATTCAAATTCCTGACGCCCTTAACTTTATCGTCGACGGCGCAAACTTTCTCAATCTCAGCCCAAGTTTCGTCGGGCGAATGGTCGTCAACATATATAATCTCATAGTCATATGCAGGCAATTCGGTCTCAAACACCTTGACCAGCCTCGTATGCATTTCCTCAACCGCAGCACTATCGTTGTAACACGGTATCGTCACGCTAATCAACTTCTTGTTATTTTGCATGTTAATAGTATACACGTTTTTAGTAATGAGTAATGAGTAATGAATAAGGAGTAATGAGTAAGGAGTAATGAACGCTCGCGCTTTGCGCTCGCTAATGAGTAAGGAGTAATGCGGTTAGTTAATAGTTAATCACTACGCTTAGTTAATAGTTAATAGTTGGGAATCGGAATTCGCTTTCGCTCATGCTTTACCTCAGAATTCCGCACACTCCCACTCTGAAACCCGCACTCCGATGCGGAATCTTAAAACTAGTGTGAGCGCAAGCGAACACCATTAAATGCATTCGCTTTCGCTCATAGGGTCGAATGCTCATCCGCTGGGTCAAATGGGGTCAAATGCTCATTCGCATTTTCCTTCGCATTTTCCTCCATTTCAAGATTCCGCATCACGCTGCACATCGTTCCGCGGTGCGGAATTCAGAAATGAAGTACTGCGTGGTATTCAGGGGTACTGCTCATTACGTACAAAACGGAGTTCGGCATACGCCTCACACTTTTACTCCGCAACACACAAAACAACTTCGCATACGCTCATACTCCACCTCAGAACCTCGCACTCCGATGCGCGGTATTAAAACGACGTATTGCGTAGCAATACAATTAAAGGCATTCGCAAGCGAATACTTTTAATTTAAGATTCCGCATCACGCTGCACATCGTTCCGCGGTGCGGAATTCAGAAATGAAGTACTGCGTGGCGT
>JAISFQ010000051.1 GCA_031263495.1 Candidatus Nutricula glyptotermitis | reverse complement strand
ACAAAGGAATTCGCTTTCGCTCATACTCTAACAGCGCTGGCGTATGGTTTCGCCTACGGCGCAACAATACTTGCGCATTGCTTGGATTTTTCAGAATGAAAAATCCAAGCCTCTGCTGTAAAGTTACTTTTTGTTTAAGAGTTACTCTGCAGCAGAGTGGCGTGGCAAGACTTAGTCTTGCCAAGCCTTAGCGCAACATAAAAAACAACAAGCGCAGCGAAGTTGTTTTGTGTGTTGCGGAGTAAAAGCGTGAGCACGCGTAGCGTGCGAACTCCGATTCGTACTTAACAGTTGAAGAGCGAACTGCGTTTAATGGCATTGCTACGCAATAGGGTCGAATGAGGTCAAATGCTCATTCGCATTTTCCTTCGCATTCTCCTTTCAAGACCCCGCATCGGAGTGCGGGGTTCTGAGGTGGAGTTGTGCGGGGTTCTGAGAGGGAGTTGTGCGGAATTCTGAGGTGGCGCATGAGCGATAGCGAATGCCGATTCATGCGTATCAAGAATAGACTTACAGTTCTTGAATGCAGATCCCGTGTCGCGTTCACTTCGTTCGCGCTACCTAGATGACAAACATATCAGTCACGTCTGGCAAACCAAAGTACCGACCCAACATCCAAGCCCAACACCCCCAACCTGAACTTAACCCCGAGCGAAAAGGCAACTTCAGGAGTTTTGCATAATTATTTTGGTTTTTCGAGGGGTCAAATGGGATCAAATGGGGTCAAATGGGGTCAAATGCTCATTCGCTGGGTCAAATGCTCAATCGCATTTTCCTCCGTTCGCATTTTCCTTCCCCATTTTCCTCACCGAGGTACAGGAGAAAAATAAAATAATTATGCAAAACTCCCCAGTACTGCATTTTCAGTGAAGTCCCCCTCCGATGCCCAAATTATGCGACGCAACTAGTCTCTCAAACGCTTCCCTAATCTCCACGTCAGCCTCCGCTTTGCCTACCCAGTGGAGAGTATTTGCGACACTCTTACCTGGCTCAAGCGTCTTATAGACTTCAAAAAAGTGCAATATTTCGTCGCGATCCTGCTGTGGAATGTCCTCTAAGTCTTGTAAGTACGAGAATCTTGGGTCAGTCGCAGGTACGCAAACCACTTTATCGTCACTACCAGATTCGTCTGTCATTTTTAACATCGCAATCGCTCGACATTTTATTAAGCAACTTGGAAACGTAGATTCTTTCAAAATCACTAATGCATCTAATGGATCGCCATCGCGCCCTAATGTGTTGTCAATATATCCATAATCGCTCGGATATTGGGTAGACGTAAATAGGCAACGATCTAGTTTGATCCTGCCTGTAGCATGGTCAACTTCGTACTTATTCCTGCTACCTTGCGGTATTTCTACAGTAACATTGAATGTCATCTTTCTCCTTTCCAACATTTCACAATTTCGTTAATTGTGTACACTTAATATTGTAGCATAAATGTGCTAAACTTAATGTATGCAAATAAAAATTGATCAGAAAGTGTTGGCAGACGCGACCATGTGGGTATCGCGCGCTTTTCCGTCAAAGAATGATGATATAATAGCAACGAGTATCGCACTTGAAGCAAATTTGGACGGAACTTTGAGTTTGACGGTATATAATTATGATGCATTCGCTACATGCACGATAGCAGGTGATGTCACGCAAGATGGCAAGATTGTAACTCCTGGGAAGAAGTTTGCTGAAATATGCAAAACTCTGCCCTTAGGTGACGTAAATATCACTGCTACAGACACTAGACTTACGATAAAAGCGAGTTCTTTCGTTTCAAACTTACCACTTGTCGATTTGGATATATATCCAGAGTTGCCACAAGTGCCTGCTCCTAGCATTGAAGTTGCCGCATCAGTGTTCGCAAATGCCATAAATCAAACATACATTGCGACCTCACGTGAGGAAAATTCTGCTAGTCTAAGTTCCCTTAAAATAACATTTGATGGTGAAGTGGCAGAAATGTTATCGACTGATAGGTATCGCCTTGCAAAACGCACATTTAACTATAAGGCGACCGATGAAGAAGTTCAGTATGAGATGTTATTGCCTAAAAAAGAAGCGAACGAAATCGCGCGTGCACTCGAAAACCAAGACTTGGTGCAAATTGGCGTAAACGCTAAGGAAAGTAAAGTTTCATTCGCAAGTTTTGCTACAAAAAATATGCAAATCGGCACTTCTACGTATGACGCACTCTTCCCAGCAATTGATTCCCTATTTAATGTCAATTATGAAACACTTGTCACGGTGTCCAGAAAAGCACTCATTGACGCAATTAGAAGAGTTTCAGTGGTTGTTTCTGTAGATTCGCATTTACGACTAACGTTTTTGGAGGAAAATATCATTCTCAGAGCAGGAAATGAAGAGTCATCAGATGCTACTGAGAGCATAAAAGGCACGCGCGAAGGTGGTGACGAAATCACCGTCGCATGCAATCCTTCTTATTTATTGGACGGCTTAAACGCAATCGTAGAGCCAAATGTTCAGATTAGGATAAATGACTCGATTAAGCCATTTGAAATATCTGGAGTGACTGATGAAGGTAAACAAAACGCCGATTATAGATACGTTATGGTTCCGATTCGCATGTAACTCAAATGTTAATTAAAACGCTTGAACTCATCAATTTTCGCTCACACAGGCATTTAACGCTTAACTTATCACCCAAAGTTAACGTATTTGTCGGTAGAAATGGTGCTGGAAAAACCAACATTTTGGAAGCAATTTATTGTCTCGCGACCGCCGAATCGCACAGAACGACGCAAAAAAGTGCTCTAATTCATAAACAAGAACTTGAAAAAAACGAAAATGTGCCAGTTGAACAGGAAAAAGATGTAACTTCACTTCTTGATTATGCTATAATCCGCGCAAAAGTAATTAATGAAAAAGCTGATAGTGAAAACACGTTTGCGATGCAAATTACAGAGTCAAAAACTTATGCAAAACTGAATTCTTCCGAACCAGTTCCCGCTTCTCGCGCTGTAGGTTATGTAAAAACGACTTTATTTTCACCACAGGATACGCAAATCGTGTTGCTTGGACCTGAATATCGCCGCAAATTCATAGATTCTGTGATTATTCAACTAGATTCTGCTTATCTTGAACTTTTACATGAGTTTGACAAAGTCGCAAAGCAACGCAAAGCATTAATAAAATCGCTGTTCACGCCTGTTTTTATGAATCATCAACCACTTGGTGAGAATTTTTGGTTGTGGACAAATAGGTTTTTGGAGTTTGGAACAAAAATCACCGAAACTCGAGCAAAATTTATAACAGAACTTGAAAAGCACGCGGCATCAAAATATAAGGAAATTGCAAATGGTAAACCATACAACTTAAATCTTAACTATTTGCCCTCAATTACCGATGAAACACGCGCTAAACTGCCACAAATTGCGATGGACGAAATCAGGCGTGGCACAAATCTTTTTGGTCCAATGCGCGATGAACTTGAGCTGAAAATCGAAGATTACCCTGCAAAATCGTTTGCTAGCAGTGGCGAACAATGGTCATTAGTTCTTGCATTAAAATTCGCTGCATTTGAACTTTTGTCTCATAAAGAAATGGGCATTTTGTTGCTAGATGATGTGTTTTCCGAACTTGACGACGTGCGACGTGCCGAAATTGCAAATCTTGTCCTACATTCCAGGCAGACTCTAATCACCGCTGCATCAATGGATGATGTTCCTAAAAATATTGATGCTAAAATATTTGAAGTTGCAAATAATAATGTGCGTGAGGTGGTATAATGCATGTCGACTATAACTCTCTAAAACCGATTGCACTAAGAGAAGGTTTTGCAAAACTTGGCACGAATCCGAACATAAAATACTCAATAAACAGATACTATATGATGCTCGCAGAAAGATCTTACGCGAATCTTACCAATACTCCACTAAATATGTTTCAGAAAATTGCTGATGAGCAGGGAAATCTGATAGTAGAAAATAATGAGCGCGAAAAAGAGGGCAGAAAACCAGAAACTCTCGGCACTATATTTGAAATGCTTATGCGCGAGCAAGGAATGGGCTATATTATCGACTTGGGCAGGTTAAACGATGAATGGGAAGCGATCGTCGGCAAGCGAAACGCCATTAATGCACGCATTTCAGGCTACAAAAATGGCACTTTATATATCCAAGCGAAAACAAGCACATGGGTAGGCTCTCTCAATCTTCTAAAACGCAAAATTCTCGCGCAAATTAAGGAGCGCGGCATCTATTCAATTGAAAGTATTACAGTCACGCTCCCAAAAACTGAAAGATATGATAGAAAACACTAGAAAAATGCATATTTTATGTCACCCCCTTACATAACTAGTCAACCCCTTACATACTTTGTCAAGTACTTTACTAATTATTTACTACTGTAATTGTTTGTCATCTAGCAAGCGCATCACTCCCCTTGTCATCTAGCAAGCGAAGCGATGCGGGATCTGTGATTAGCGAGAGTAAACTTACAGCTCTTAGAGGCAGATCCCGTGTCGCGCTCACTTCGTTTGCGCTACGGGATGACAAACAAAAAAGTATTCGCATCGCGAACTCCGAATCTTAAGCGAAGCGCGTAAGCGCGAGCAAATTACTAACTATTAACTATTAACTACTCATTACTCCTTACTCATTACTCCTTACTCATTACTCCTTACTCATTACTCCTTACTCATTATAAACTGTCAAATCCCCAGCGTATTAATCGACGCCTGCCTCAAGTCCAAATGCGTGAGTAGCGAATCTGCTGTGTCTTGGCTGATTATGCAATCGTCAACGGCAGCGAGCAAGTCTTCGCGCTGGTTTTCGGTAATGCTGTGAATTATGTCAGAAATGCGAATGTCTTCTTCTTCGCCTGATTCGGGGTCGGTGCGGACGATATCGCCCTGCTGAGCAAGTGCGCGGTAGGCACGAATAATGCGACGTTCGGTTTCCTTGGTGTCGTCTTTTAAGTCGAGTTTGGAAATGGTGTTCATAGTGGAAGCGTTTAAGATTTTGACAGCCTTTGCGTAATCTTTCTTTTCTTCTTTTAGTAGCACTTTTTCGCCAAGTGAGCGTTTTATGACGTAAGGCAAAGTCGAAGCCTGCAAAACAAGCGTCCCAACTGTAACAACAAGCGCAATGAACTGCACAGTCGTCCGAGCATCAATCGTCACGCCACCTCCATAACTGATCGGAATCGCGAACGCAGTCGCCAATGTTACGACGCCACGCATACCGCTCCACGCGACGATATTGGACTCATTGCCTCTCTTTTTAGAACTCTCAATCGAATGTTTTGCTTGTTCATACGCACGTTTCGCCTGTTCGTAACGTCTCTTGCGCTTAGGGTCATTCAAAAAGCGATAATATGGACTTGCGGTATCAAAATTCGCTTCCTGAAACAGTTTGCGAAACTTTTCGTAACGATTTACTGTCATCTCGTTCAACCTGCCGTTCATAAAGTACATCGTCTTAACGAAAATAATCCTAGTAACTATTACTAGTGCTAGCACGATAAACGCCAGTAAAACAGCATGAAATGAGTCAATAAGCGTTTCGTTTGCGACGTCCATAATGACATTTTTCGCGTTCAGACCGATGTATGCGAACACAAACGTCTCGAACAGCGTATCAATCGCGTGCCAAAGTGACTTTTCCTGCATGCGAGTCACGTAATCGGAGCGTAAAGTGCTCTGTTGCAATGAAAAACCAGCAGTTACGACCGCCAAAACACCCGACCCACCTGCCTGTTCTGCGATAATGTAGATTAAAAATGGCGAAATCATAGTGAAAACTGAAACAAGTGCTGCGTCCTTCAAAATCCTGCGAATATATTTCATCAACTGCGCAAATGCAAAGCCGACACCGATTCCAATCGCAGTCGTGAAAAAGAACAGTTGAACTGCAAAACCTGCGGAATTCGATTCATGCAAACTTAATGCGAACGAGAAAAGCGTCAGTGCGGCAGCGTCGTTAATCAAACTTTCGCCTGTCAAAATGGACATTACGCGATCTGGCAAATGCATTTTCTTGCCAATCGCGACAGTCGAAACTGCATCAGGCGGCGAAACAATCGCACCCAAAATCAGGCATACAGTAAAACTCAATTGCGACGATATTGCATTAACTATCACTGCAACCACAATCGCCGTCACGATAACTAATACAAAACCTAAAGACAGAATCGACTTTTTAAGCCTGTTGAACTTGGTTCGGTCGAGGTTTTTTGCAGACGAAAACAATAGCGGCGGCAGGACGATTTCCAGCAACAAATGCGGGTCAATCGAAAGTTCTGGAAAGTTTGGCACAAACGAAACCGTCGCAGCAAGTAGCAAAACAATCAGTTCAGACTGCCAACCGCGCCTTTTCGCAATAGCCGTCACAACCAGTGAAGCAATCGCGACGATAAGTAAATATTCCATAACCTCCTTTCTGTTAAATTGTCATCTAATCTACTCAACTTTTCGCGCTTATTAGTGTAAACGTAAAAAACTCTACTTAAAGTGTAGCATAGAATTTTGTGCGATGCAACTTAAAAAAATAGTCGAATTCATTTCATTCATACTTTTATTGCGCTGGCGTGCAATGAATAATGCATAGTGAATAATGAATAATGAGATTCGGAATTCATTTCATTCATACTTTTATTGCGCTGGCGTATGGTTTCGCCTACGGCGCAACAATACTTGCGCATTGCTTGGATTTTTCAATGTGAAAAATCCAAGCCTCTGCTGTAAAGTTACTTTTTGTTTAAGAGTTACATTGCTTAAGAGTGGCTTGGCAAGACCTAAGTCTTGCCAAGCCTTAGCGCAACATACACAACAACAAGCGAATAGCGAAGTTGTTTTGTATGTTGCGGGGTAAGAGTGTGAGCGATAGCGAACTCCGATTCATGCATAGCGAAGCAGCACTCTTAATGCCACGCAGTACTTCATTTCTGAATTCCGCACCGCGAAACGAAGTGTAGCGTGATGCGGAATCTTAATTAAAAGTATTCGCAACGCGAATGCATTTAATCGCATTGCTACGCAATAGGGTCGAATGAGGTCAAATGCTCATTCGCTGGGTCAAATGCTCAATCGCATTTTCCTCCGTTCACGTTCTCCTTTCAAGACCCCGCATCGGAGTGC